>JAJUGF010000357.1 GCA_029268495.1 Gracilibacillus sp. | reverse complement strand
TCCATTCTCTTTTCCACCTTTGTATTATTTTTTAAGAAAAATGTCGAATTATTTGAGATTTCAGTAAATTTTGCACATAATATAGGTATAGTGAAATCGATGAATAATGTGTGTTTCTTACATTTCTATTCATTTCATTAGATGTATATAGTAATTATACTGATTGCCTAAATTAAAATTATCACTAAAAAAGTAGTTGACAATTTTAATTGATAACCATTATCATTATAAACGAAAGTGAGAATCAATATCAATCAAAAGGGGATAAAAAAAATGAAAAAAATATTACTTAGCATGTTGTTGCTTTTATTATTTACATTAGTTGCTTGTGGACAAGATAGCGATAAAGAACAAGCAGATAACGAAAGCGGAGACAATCAACAAGAAGAAACCACAGATGAAGCATCAAGTGGTGACACCATTACGTATGAATCTGAGAATGGTCCAGTAGAAGTTCCTGCTAATCCAGAGCGTGTGATCGTATTATCTACATTCGCAGGAAACGTATTGGCATTAGATGTACCTTTAGTAGGTGTAGATTCATGGGCTAAATCCAATCCACGTTATGATTTAGAAGGGGTGGAAGAAGTTTCTGACGAAAATTTAGAAAAAATTATTGAATTAGATCCAGACTTAATTATTGGTCTTTCTACAATTAAAAATATTGATAAATTAAATGAAATTGCACCAACAGTAACATTCACTTATGGTAACCTTGGTTATTTAGAACAACATTTAGAAATTGGTAAATTGTTGAACAAAGAAGAAGAAGCTCAAGCATGGATTGATGATTTCAAATCTCGTGCACAAGCTGCCGGAGAAGAAATTAAAGCAAAAATCGGTGAAGATGCAACGGTATCCGTTATCGAGAATTTTGAAAAAGAATTATATGTATTTGGCGACAATTGGGCTCGTGGTACAGAAATCTTATATCAAGAGATGGAATTGAAAATGCCTGAGAAAGTGAAGGAAATGGCATTAGAAGCTGGATACTACACATTATCATTAGAAGTGTTACCAGAATATGTTGGGGACTATTTAATTGTAAGTAAACAAGAAGAAACAGAATCTTCCTTTATGGAGACAGACACATTCAAAAACATTCCTGCTGTACAAGAAGGAAATGTATTTGTAGCAAATGCAGATGAGTTTTA
>JAJUGF010000356.1 GCA_029268495.1 Gracilibacillus sp. | reverse complement strand
TTAAAGATTGCGATAGCGAATGAAGTGGATGGCTATATCGTGTTAGATGAGAATGATATCGATACAGGTGTACAGCGACTCGTGGAATCGATTAAAGATGATGGGCAATTATGGTCCCACTTCATTGACCCAGAATCTGCGCTTGATATCGTGACAAAAGATACATTACTTGTTATTGTAGATACACACAAGCCATCGATTACGATTGAAGAGAAATTAGTACACAGAACAGAACATGTTGTGATTATTGATCACCACCGTCGTGGGGAGGAATTTATTAATAACCCGACATTAGTGTATATGGAGCCATATGCTTCGTCTACAGCAGAGCTTGTGACAGAATTATTAGAATACCAACCGAGCAAATTAAGCTTAAATATGTTAGAATCAACAGCACTATTAGCAGGAATTATAGTCGATACGAAGAGTTTCACATTACGAACAGGTTCTAGAACATTTGATGCAGCATCTTATCTACGCTCAAAAGGTGCAGATACCGTATTAGTGCAGAAGTTCTTAAAAGAAGACCTCGATATTTATGTGAAACGAAGTAGATTAATTGAGAACACGAAGATTTACAGGGATAATATTGCGATATCTGTTGGGAATTCTAGAGAGGCATATGGCCCTGTCGTCATTGCTCAAGCAGCAGATACATTACTAACAATGACAGGCATTGAAGCATCCTTTGTGATTTCAGAACGCAAGGATGGTCGAATTGGTATTAGCGCGAGATCATTAGGAAAAGTCAATGTCCAAATTATTATGGAAAAAATGAATGGTGGCGGGCATTTAACGAATGCAGCGACACAATTAGATGATATGTCCGTAATTGAAGTGTATGAATGGTTAAAAGAGATTATTGACGAGTATTATGAAGGAGGAGACACAGAATGAAAGTAATTTTTATGCAAGATGTAAAAGGTAAAGGAAAAAAAGGTGACGTAAAAAATGTTTCTGATGGTTACGCAAGAAACTTTTTACTTAAAAATAATGTAGCAGTAGAAGCAACACCTGCAAATCTAAGTGCATTGAAAGCACAGAAAAATAAGCAAGCAAAATTAGCAGAAGAAGAAGTAAAAGAAGCAGAACAATTAAAAGAAAAACTAGCTAATCTAGAAGTGAAGCTTGTTGCAAAATCTGGTGATGGCGGGCGTTTATTTGGTTCTATTACAAGTAAACAAATTGCTGAAGAACTACAGAAATCACATAATATCAAAATGGATAAGCGCAAAATCGAACTAGATCAGCCAAT
>JAJUGF010000355.1 GCA_029268495.1 Gracilibacillus sp. | reverse complement strand
TTTCTCTTCAAGTAACATTGGATCTAAATTATATGTCTCGTGATCAATATCTGAAAAGATGACTTTTCCATCAAGATAACGTACACAGTTAGCAGATGCTGCAAAAGTTAATGGCGATGTAATGACCTCATCGCCACTTTGGATACCACTCGCTACACATGCTCCATGTAGTGCAGCTGTTCCATTTGCAAAAGCTACAGCATATTTCGCACCAACATACTGAGCTATTCGCTGTTCAAATTGATCAATTACTGGACCTGTCGTTAAATAGTCACTTTGCAATACTGCTACCACTTCGTCGATATCCGCTTGATCAACCCACTGTTTTCCATAAGGTAAAAAAGTATCTCTAGATTTCATTATCATCGTTCCTTATATTAAATTAGTATTCCGAATCCACGCTTCGGTTTTTTTAATTCCTTCTTCTAAAGTGTGTTTCGGTTCCCATTCGAGCAAGTTTTTGGCTTTTTGATAATTACATAAAAGCTTTGCAATCTCACTCTGTGGGTGAATGTGCGCAACATGTTTGATTCGGTTCTCATCTTGAATAATCAACTTCGCTAAATCATTTATTGCAATATCTTTTCCTAAGCCTGCATTTACAATATGACCATTCACGCTATCTGCATATCCTGATGCGACAACAAAATCCGCACAATCTTCTACATATAGTAAATCACGTGTTTGGGTACCATCACCGTAAATAGAGATTTCCTTGCCTTCAAGCTTATTTTTAATAAAAATTGCTACAACGCCACCTTCTCCACCTGTCTTTTGAAACGGACCATATGTGTTAAATGGACGAATCACGACTACAGGTAAATCATATGCATCTCCATATGACAACACCATATTTTCTGCAGCTAATTTTGCTCCTGCATATGGAGATGCTGGTTTTACATTATTGGATTCGTCTATTCCATTTTCGTCATATGCTCGTTCATAAACCATACAAGTACTCATAAATATCATTTTTACTTGATGTATTCGACATTGTTCTAATACTTGAAATGTACCAACTACATCGTTATTAAATGTTGTTTCAGGATCATCAATACTGTCTTGCACATTAATACTTGCTCCCAAGTGATAACAAATATCGAACTTGTTATTAAATAATTGTTCCAGAATTTCCTTATTTTTTATATCTCCAACAATACATGCTTTAAAATTCGGATGGGTTAGAAATACCTCTACATTTTCCTTTCTTCCATTCGATAAATCATCTAAAATCCACACGTTATGCTTATCATCAAGTAGATGCTTGACTACCCACCTACCAATGAATCCTGCGCCCCCTGTAACAAGAATGTTCAATATATATCTTCCTTTCTTAATCTGATTATGC
>JAJUGF010000354.1 GCA_029268495.1 Gracilibacillus sp. | reverse complement strand
TCTGGTAACCCGTTGCCACGTGAAGTAGCACTTGAGAATCTTCGTACACATGTGAAAACAGCTGTGGAGAACTTTGGTCCTAACGTGATTTCATGGGATGTCGTCAATGAAGCAATGAATGATAATCCTCCTAATCCGTCTAATTGGAAAGGGGCACTACGCCAATCTGGTTGGTTAAAGGCAATCGGAACAGATTATATTGAAGAAGCATTCAAAGCAGCAAAAGAAGTCATTGATGAAAATGGCTGGGATATAAAGCTTTATTACAATGATTACAATGATGATAATCAAAATAAAGCAGAAGCCATCTATCAAATGGTTAAAGAAATAAATGAAAATTATGCAAGTGAGCATAATGGTGAGAAATTAATTGATGGCATTGGCATGCAAGCACACTATAATTTAAGCACTAAAGTAGAAAATGTGAGAAATTCCTTAGAGAAATTCCTTTCATTAGGAGTAGAAGTCGGAGTAACAGAACTGGATATTACAGCAGGAAGTAACAGTGTATTAACAGAAGAAGAAGAAATGGAACAAGCATATCTTTATGCACAATTATTCGCATTATACAAAGAACATAGCGAGCATATTTCCCGTGTAACGATATGGGGATTAAATGATGCATCAAGCTGGCGTAGTGAGCAATCACCACTCCTATTTGATAAAGATTTAAAAGCAAAAGCTGCTTACTATGCGATAATCGATCCAGAGAAATTTCTTGAAGATTATGAACCACCTAAACTTCCTGATGCAAAAGAAGGCACAGCAGCTTATGGTACACCAACAATTGATGGAGATGTGGATTCCATATGGGAAGATGCGATGACATTACCAGTTTCTCAATATCAAACAGCATGGCAAGGTGCAAATGGTACAGCAAAAGCATTGTGGGATGAGGAGAATTTATATGTACTTGTAAAAGTAAGTGATTCTTCTTTAGACAAGTCGAGTGAAAATCCGTGGGAACAAGATTCCGTAGAAGTTTTCGTTGATGAGAATAATGGTAAGACTACTTTCTATGAAGAAGATGATGGACAATATCGCGTGAACTATAGTAATGAAGCATCCTTTAATCCTGCTGGTATAGAAGAAGGATTTGAATCAGCAACTGTCACAGCAGACAACGGGTATACAGTAGAATTTAAGATACCATTACGCACAATAGAGCCAAGCGACCAACATAAAATTGGTTTTGATGTGCAGATTAATGATGGAAAAGACGGTGCACGTCAAAGTGCCGCAACATGGAATGACTTAACAGGTGTAGGCTACCAAGATACTTCTGTTTATGGTGTGTTGACATTGGAACAAGCGACATCAACACCAGATCCGGATCCAGACCCGACACCGAATCCAGATCCTGAGCCGA
>JAJUGF010000353.1 GCA_029268495.1 Gracilibacillus sp. | reverse complement strand
GTTGCAGCTGGACTTGTTCCTTTTGCGCATGCAAGTGATGGTGGTGGTTCCATAAGAATTCCCGCTTCCGCGTGTGGACTTTTTGGATTAAAACCTAGTCGAGGATTATTACCATATTCTCCTTATATCAATCACTATTCCATTAGTCATGCACTCACGCGTTCTGTTAGAGATAGTGCAGCATTATTAGACATTATTGTGAACAAACAAAACAACCAATTATATCCGATTCATAAGACCGACGAAACATTTTTATCTCAATTACAACATAAGCCTAAAAAATTAAGAATTGGAGTAAAATACGATCATCCATCCTTACGTTTTGATGAAGAAACAATTACTAATTATAAGCAAACCGTTCTTTTGTTAGAGCGATTAGGACATGAAGTAATCGAAGTCATGCCTTCAATTGATATGGAACAATTAGCTAGTCATTTTATCCATATTTGGATGGCTACAAGTGCTGTTGCCATTAAGCATTCTGGACAATTAGCTCAACAATCAATCACAAAATCGAATGTAGAAGAATTAACCTATGATATTCTCACATTTGCAGAACATTTATCTGCAGTCGATTACGAAAATTCTCGTGTGTATGTTCACAAAGCAGCTCAACAATTTTTACAGTTTTTTACTGATATAGACATATGGATGACACCTACTCTAAATCAATTACCGAAAAAAATAGGTGCAACGGAAGCATATAATGGTGATCCCTATGAAACCATGTTACGAAATATGTTAGATTATAATCCATACATGCCAATCGCAAATGCCACAGGACAACCTGCAATGAGTATACCTACATCTTTTGCATCAAACGGATTACCTATTGGTACGCATTTCTTTGGCAAACAAGGTGAGGATGGTATATTACTGCAATTAGCTCGCCAAATAGAAGAAGCACAACCGTGGAATACTTATTATACAACTATCTTTAACGAGAATTAATATTCCATTTCGAGTACAATCACAGTATGATATAAAGAGCAACTAGAAAGAAAGAGACGGGATCAATATGCAGAAAATTCAACAAAGATTTTGGATATTAGTAACGATTGTTGCAATCTCAGGATTTAGTCAAGGTATGCTTCTTCCTTTAATTGCAGTGATTTTTGAAAACAGTGGTGTGTCGTCCGTTACAAATGGACTACATGCCACAGGCTTATATATTGGCGTATTGTTAGCCTCTCCTTTTATGGAGCAGCCACTAAGAAAATATGGATACAAACCCATTATCGTATTCGGTGGATTACTTGTCTGTATCTCTTTACTACTATTCCCATTATGGCAAAGTATTTGGTTTTGGTTTTTATTACGATTATTGATTGGAATTGGGGATCATGCAGTGAATTTTGCTGCACAAACATGGATTACAGCTTTTTCACCAGAACACAAGCGGGGTCGGAATATTGCTATTTATGGCTTGTTCTTTGGAATTGGTTTTGCGGTAGGACCATTAATGGTACCGCTAATCACG
>JAJUGF010000352.1 GCA_029268495.1 Gracilibacillus sp. | reverse complement strand
TTCTCCTACATCGT
This sequence comes from Gracilibacillus sp., assembly GCA_029268495.1. GTDB lineage: Bacteria > Bacillota > Bacilli > Bacillales > Amphibacillaceae > Gracilibacillus > Gracilibacillus marinus. Next base: position 1,466 of record JAJUGF010000352.1, on the reverse strand, counting down.
ATCTTTTTCCTTCAAAATCATATGCAAAGACACTTTGAGATTGATTCAATTGCTGAATCGCATCCGTTAGTTGAATCTCGCCACCTGCACCAAATTGTTTCTGTTCTAAATAATGAAAGATTTTTGGCGACAAGACATAGCGCCCCATTATCGCAAGATTAGATGGCGCTGTACCTTGTTCTGGCTTCTCAACGAAACTCTTTACAGAATAGCATCGACCACTTTGTTCATTTGGTTCTACAATTCCATACCTGTGTGTTTCATTTTCAGGCACTTGTTGGACACCAATGATGGAACCACCTTGTTCTTCATACTGATCAATTAATTGTTTTAAGCAAGGCTTTTCTGCCTGCACAATATCATCACCTAATAAGACAGCAAATGGCTCCTCGCCAATGAACTTACGCGCACACCATACTGCATGTCCAAGTCCAAGAGGTTCTTTTTGACGAATATAATGAATTTCAACAGATGCAGGTTGTTTCGTCTTCTCAAGTAAATCAAGCTTACCTTTTTTCAACAACACATCTTCTAACTCAAAATTATTGTCAAAGTGATCCTCAATTGCTCGCTTCCCTTTACCTGTTACAATAATAATATCTTCAATGCCTGATGCAATCGCTTCTTCAATGATATATTGGATTGTTGGCTTGTCTACAATTGGGAGCATTTCCTTAGGCATTGCCTTCGTTGCTGGTAGGAATCTCGTACCAAGACCTGCAGCTGGAATGATTGCTTTTCTTACTCGTTTCATTTCATAGTCCTCCGATTAAGTAATGTGCCATACATTAGTCATTTAGTATAGAAATTGTACAGATTCCCTAGCTATATTGCTAGAGTAATACACTATATAGGTTACATGTTAAATCATGTATTTGGAATGCATTTTAAAATTATACACTTTTTTTAGGTACTTTAAATTAAAAAATACCTAAAATTTTCTTTCTTTTAATTTGTTCTGGTGGATTACTTATGACGATCTGGTCATTTACAAGGAATTGTGCATTCTCAAGGAACCAGTACAAGCGTTGTGAACCAAATTCTTTTTTTACGACACTGTGTGCTTCTATATTCGCAAAACCACGTGATGATGTATTATGTGCATCTGACGCAATAAAATGTGTTAATTCTGATTCAATTAGTTGTAAGCTTAAGTTCTTGATTTTCTTTCCGAACATTCCAGCAACACTTCCAGCTGTCACTTGAGTCAGCGCACCATCTGAGACAAACTCATAAAGAAGATTAGGATTCTCCATAATCTCTTTGTTACGTTCGGGATGAACAATGATTGGCGTTATTCCTTTTACTTGTAAGTCGAATAGAATTTGTTTTGTATAACGCGGAACATGACTTGAAGGTAGTTCCACGAATAAATACCCACTTGTTTCATTAAGTGGAAGTAGGTGTCCATTGTCTAAGTCTGTGATTATATCTCCATTTATTCGTGTTTCTTGTCCTGGTAATAG
>JAJUGF010000351.1 GCA_029268495.1 Gracilibacillus sp. | reverse complement strand
AGACATTCAACCAGACATTAATTGTCATCACGCATGATGAGCGTATCGCATTACAAGCAGATCGAATTATCTCCATTGAAGATGGCAAAATCTCGAAAGATGAGGTTATCCGCCAATGAATATCGTCAATAAAGTAACGATCAGACATCTAAAAAAGAACAAGCGTCGCACACTTGTCACAATTATTGGTGTCATTATATCTGTTGCGATGATTACAGCTGTCGCAACACTTTGGGTTTCTTTCTTGGATTTAATGATTCGACAACATATCTCACAGTACGGAGAATGGCACGTTCATTATAAAGATGTAACAACTGAACAAATTGAGGAAATTCAACAAGATAGTGAAACGAACAAACTAGTTTTAGCAAGTGATGGATATGCAACTTTAGAGCATTCCAAAAATAAAAGTAAGCCATATTTATTTATTCAAAACTATAACGACATAGGTATGGAGCAATTTCCAATCGAGATTGTGGAAGGAAGGCTTCCGCAAAACGTGAATGAAGTCGCCATTTCAGAAGCAATCATAGGAAATGCAAATATAGACTATCAAATCGGTGATCAGCTCACAATCGATATCGGTGATAGATTTCTTCAAGGTGATAACAAAATTCTTGATCAAACCACACCAATTCAACGAAATAATCAAGAGATTACTGAAGAATTACGCGTTCATACAACGAAACAAGTTCAAATTGTTGGAAAAATAAAGAGTCCCTCATGGGAACCAGCATGGGCACCTGGCTATACTGTTATTGGATATGTCGATCGGAATCATTTACCATCTAAAGACAGAGTGGATGCTTATGTCACAGTAAAAAAAATAGATGGATCGATTTTCACACATGCAAAGAAACTGAGTACATCTTTAGGTCTAGAGAAACCAGACTTCAATAGTGATTTGTTACGTCTATATGGTGTTACTGCCAATGACCAATTGCGTGCAACTTTATATTCCTTAGCTGGAATTATTATTAGTATCATCATTATTGGCTCTATTGCATTGATTTATAATGCATTTGCAATCAGCGTATCTGAACGCTCTAGGCATTTAGGCATGTTATCCAGTATTGGTGCAACAAAAAAACAAAAACGTAATTCCGTCTTTTTTGAAGGTGCAGTTATCGGAGCAATCAGTATCCCTATCGGCATTCTTGCAGGTATAACAGGGATATGGATAACCTTCAAGTATATTAATACATTTATAGAAGATGCTTTAAGTGTATCTGTTGGCATTGTGTTGACAATCACACCTTTATCGATTATGGCTGCGATTCTCATCTCCATTGCTACCATTTTTCTTTCTGTATATCTACCTGCAATGAAAGCGTCAAAAACTTCTGCAATTGATGCGATTAGACAGACAAATGATATTAAAATAACAACAAAAACTGTATCTACTTCAAGGTTCATTCAAAAATTATTTGGAATAGAAGCAGAAATTGGGATTAAGAATGTAAAAAGACATAAATTGCGTTATCTAGCTACATTATTTTCATTAATAATAAGTATTGTGTTATTTTTGTCTGTTACATTTTTTACCGATAATT
>JAJUGF010000350.1 GCA_029268495.1 Gracilibacillus sp. | reverse complement strand
TGGTTTCTTTTCCTATTATATATACTTTTGAACAAATTTACTCATACGTTTCATCGCTTGATCTAATTGTTTAATGGATGTGGCATACGAACATCTAATGTATCCTTCTCCACTTTCACCGAATACATGACCTGGAACAACTGCCACTTGTTCTTCTTCTAATAATCGCTCAGCAAATTCTTCAGAAGTCATCCCTGTTTTCTTTATGGATGGGAAAACATAAAATGCACCTCCAGGTAAATGACACTCAAGGCCCATTTCATTCAATGCTTTGACAACAAAATTTCGACGATGGCGATAACTCATTGTCATTTCTTCCACACTACCTCGACCGTTACGAAGTGCTTCTAGTGCACCATGTTGAGCCATTGTCGGCGCACACATGATTGTATATTGGTGAATTTTTGTCATTGCTTGGACAATATCAACAGGACCCGCTGCATATCCTAAACGCCAACCTGTCATTGCAAAGGATTTAGAGAAACCCGATATTAAAATCGTTCGATCATATAATCCTTCTATCGCTGCCATACTTACCGCTTTTTCATCATAAGATAATTCTGCATAAATTTCATCAGAAATCACAAGTAAGTCATGTTTTATCACAACTTTTGCAATAGCTTCTAATTCTGACTTTGTGAGCACCGTACCTGTTGGATTATTTGGACTACAAATGATAATTGCTTTTGTTTTATCCGTAATTGCCTCTTCTAATTGGTCTGCTGTTACTTTAAAGCCATTCTCACTTGATGCACTTACAGTAACAGGTATTCCACCCGCTAATCGAACTGTGGACTCATACGCAACAAAGCAAGGCTCTACAATGATTACTTCCTCACCTGGATTTACGACTGCTCGAAGTGCAATATCAAATGCTTGACTTGCACCAACAGTAACAATTAATTGATTTTCCGGATTGTACTCTACAGAGAAATATTGGTTTAAATACAAACTAATTTCTTGTCTTAGTTCTAACAATCCAGCATTCGCTGTATATGCTGTATAACCTTGTTCTAATGAATGGTAGCTCGCTTCAATTACATTCCAAGGTGTAACAAAGTCTGGCTCTCCCACACCTAATGAGATGACATTTTCCATTTTTGACGCTAGATCAAAAAACTTTCTAATACCTGATGGCTGGATTTCTTGTACTTTGTCAGATAAATAGTGCGAACTCATGGCGACACCATCATTCGCTTGTCATCATCATCGTCATCAAAAATAATACCATCATGTTTATATTTCTTCAGAATAAAATGTGTTGTTGTAGAAATAACTGTATCTAATGTCGATAATTTCTCTGAAACAAAACGACTCACTTCCATCATTGTCTTTCCTTCTACTGAGACACTTAAATCATAGGACCCTGACATAAGATATACTGCTTTTACTTCAGGGAATCGATAAATTCTAGAAGCAATCTTATCAAATCCAAGTCCACGAACTGGCGTCACTTTCACATCGATAAGCGCTGCTACTCCTTCATATTCATAGACATTTTTCCAGTCCACCAATGCAGAATAACCCAATATCGCATGTTCTTGTTCTAATTTTTCAATCATTTGGTTC
>JAJUGF010000349.1 GCA_029268495.1 Gracilibacillus sp. | reverse complement strand
GTCACGTAACATTTCCATCGAGATTTTTGACATTCTTGCTTCTGTATAACGCATTGCTGCAGGTGGATCCCCATCAACAGAACCGAAGTTACCATGTCCATCTACTAGCATATAACGGTAACTAAAATCTTGCGCCATTCTTACCATCGCATCATATACTGCTGAATCACCGTGTGGGTGATATTTACCAATAACATCCCCAACAATACGTGCAGACTTCTTGTATGCTTTATCTGCATGCATACCTTGATCATTTAATGCATAAAGTATTCTACGATGAACTGGTTTCAGTCCATCTCTTACATCTGGTAATGCACGGGATACGATAACACTCATTGCATAATCTAGAAATGATGTACGCATCTCTTGCCCTATATTGACTTCTAAAACTTGTGGACGGTTGTGATCCACCATGTATATTACCTCCTATTCATTACAGTATATCCTGCAATGATTGTCACTAAATTAGCGACTATATATCTAAGTTTTTTACATATATAGCATTATCTTGAATGAAATTACGTCTTGGCTCTACTTTATCGCCCATTAACATATCAAATACATGATCTGCTTCAATCGCATCTTCTAAACTTACTTGTAACAATGTTCTCGTATCTGGATTCATTGTTGTGTCCCAAAGTTGTTCTGCATTCATTTCTCCAAGACCTTTATATCGTTGCAAGCCTGGCTTAGGTTGTGCTGGTAATTCTTTCAGTAATATATCTAATTCTTTGTCATTATACGTATAGTGCACAGATTTTCCTTGTTTTACTTGAAAGAGTGGTGGTTGTGCAATATATATATATCCATAATCAATTAATGGTTTCATATAACGATAGAAGAATGTTAATAATAATGTGCGGATGTGTGCACCATCAACATCTGCATCTGTCATAATAATGATTTTGTGGTACCTTGCTTTTTCAATTTCAAAATCTTCTGCAATTCCTGTACCAAGTGCTGTAATAATTGTTCGAATTTCATTATTCGACAATATTTTATCAAGTCTTGCTTTCTCTACATTCAAAATTTTTCCTCGAAGTGGCAAAATAGCTTGGAAGTGACGATCACGACCTTGTTTAGCCGACCCACCTGCAGAGTCACCCTCTACAATGTACAATTCGCTAATTGTTGCGTCTTTAGAAGAACAGTCCGCTAACTTACCTGGTAGATTAGAGATTTCCAATGCGCCTTTTCTACGTGTCAGTTCTCTCGCTTTCTTCGCTGCAATTCTAGCTCGTGATGCCATTAGTCCTTTATCCACAATAATTCGTGCTGTATTTGGATTTTCAAATAGAAATTTTGAGAATAGTTCACTAAAGGCAGCATCTGTAATTGTTCTAGCTTCTGAATTTCCTAATTTGGTCTTTGTCTGTCCTTCAAATTGAGGATCAGGATGCTTGATGGAAATAATCGCAGTTAATCCTTCTCGTACATCATCACCTGTTAGATTCGGATCATTTTCTTTAAATAGATTATTTTTTCTAGCATAGTCATTAATGACACGCGTAAGACCTGTTTTAAAACCAGATTCATGCGTCCCACCTTCATGTGTATTAATATTGTTCGCGAAAGAATAAATGTTACTAGCAAAGCCATCATTGTATTGCAG
>JAJUGF010000348.1 GCA_029268495.1 Gracilibacillus sp. | reverse complement strand
GCAAAAGACTACAATGCGGAGTATCTATTCGCAAACATTCGTACAATGTCTAAGCATTACGAGAAATTTCAACCAGATACTTTTGATTATATTATTTATGATGAAGCACACCATGCTACAAGTCCTTCTTATCAACATGTGATGGAATACTTCCAACCACAATTCACATTAGGTATGACAGCGACACCAGAGCGAGCAGACCACCATAATGTGTTCGATTTATTTGATAACAATGTGGCATTAGAAGTGCGCCTACACGAAGCATTGGAAGAAGATTTAGTGATTCCATTTCACTATTTTGGTGTGACAGATATTGACGAGGTAGACCTTAGTGATGTAGACATTGACAATATTGCGGAAATAACGAAACGACTAAAAGTACACGAGCGCGTAGATTTTATCATAGAAAATATGGAGTTTTACAGTCATGACACGAATAAGCGCAAATGTATTGGTTTTTGCGTAAGTAGAGATCATGCACAATACATGGCAGAGGAGTTTAACAAGCGTGGCTATACGAGTATTGCTTTAGATGGGGACGATTCCATTGAAAAGCGAGCGATGTATATTACGCGTCTAGAAGATGAAAATGACCCCTTAACCGTCATTTTTACTGTCGATATTTTCAATGAAGGTGTCGATATTCCATCAATTAATTCTGTATTAATGCTACGTCCGACGAATTCACCGATCGTATTTATCCAGCAATTAGGGCGAGGGCTACGTAAGCATCCAATGAAAAGTTATCTTACTGTGCTTGATTTTATCGGTAATCATAGTAAAACATTCTTAATTGCACTCGCACTGAATGGAAATAGATATTATGACAAAGAAAGCTTAAAAGTGGCGATTGCGACAGGCTTTGCGAACATTCCTGGCAACACACATATCCAACTAGATGAAATCTCGCAAGAACGAATTCTTGCACAAATTGACCAAGAAAATTTTAATTCGATGAAATATTTGAAAGAAGAGTATTTTGAATTCAAAAAACTGAATAGTGGCCGTACACCGCTTTACTTAATGGATTATCTCAAATATGATGGTGCGCCAGATCCAGTCAAATTCATCGATAAAGCGAAGACATATATTGGGTTTGTTGCAAAAGTAGAGAAGGATGAACAGCTAAAAGTGTTGTTATATGATGAAACATTTGAAGCTGTACTAAAAGAATTGTCTAGTATGCTGCCATTGAAAAGAATCTATGAATTTGTGATATTGCGTTATCTATTGACACACACTTCCATCTCTATTCCACAAGCAATGCAAGAGATTAAAAAGGAAATAGCAGATGTCGACGAAGATAGTGTGTTGCATGCATTCCAATGCTTGAATCAAGACTTCTATGATCACTTGCAACAAAAGAACAAGCCAAAACTTTGCACACATCACAACAGTGTATTAACAAAAACAGAGACATTCGCACAGTTTGTGGAGACAGATCATGAGAAAAGTAGATTGATAGCTGATGTCATTCATTTTGGTATTTTTAGATACCATAAAGAATTTAAGAACACCTACTATGGCGTACCTTTCCTGAAGCTTTATGAGCAATATCAAATGATAGATGCAGCATTATTATCTAATTATCGAAAAATACACTCTTCCTTCAGAGGCCAAGGATTATTAACAAATGGGAAGGAATATTTTTTATTCGTTGATTTGCATAAAGAAGAGGATATTAAAGACAGCATCAACTACAATGACATGTTT
>JAJUGF010000347.1 GCA_029268495.1 Gracilibacillus sp. | reverse complement strand
GTAATTGCAATTGGAACGTATTCATGGGATAATGGCGAACTCCCGCTTGAAATGGAAGAAGTGTATGAAGCGTTCGAAATGCATGACACCAAACATATTATTACAGGCATATTCGGTACTGGTGATAGTTTTTATCCATACTTTTGCGGTGCAGTGAATGTTTTCCGTGACATGTTGTATGTTCACTCCAAATTAGCTGTAACATTAAAAGTAGAATTAACCCCACAAGAAGACGATATAAATCGTTGTGATAAATTCTGTGAACGTCTAATTAGTGAAGTAGCTGTACCAATATAAAGCTAGACAAAACAGAGCATTACATCATATAATGCTCTGTTTTTTCATGTCAAAAATCGGAACTTGTGCTAGAATACGACTATGAGTGATGAAGTGCACAATATTACTCATATACATATGTTAAGCTAGAATGTGAACTTACAATTACAGAGATTTCCTTCTAAAAATGAATCATCTTATCAGATCGTATGAGAGAGGAAGTACTATATGCAGACAATTTATTCAATACTTGTTGTTATACATATCTTCTCCGCAATTGTTGGAATTGGTCCAGGATTTATTTTAACGACAATTGTAAAATCAGCAAGAACAATGGAAGAAATCCGACATGCATTTATGTTAAAGACTAAGGTTCATGTCTTTGTTATGATTGGAGGAATACTTGTATTAGTTACAGGTTTAGCAATGGGGTTTATTCGTCCATACCTTTTTAATCAAGGTTGGTACATAACGAGTATGCTTTTATATTTCCTAGCATTAGCATTAGGTCCGACGCTATTAAAAAAATACTCCTATCCAATTAAACAGATTTTACAAAATAAAGATAGAAACGATATACCAAAAGAGTATTTCACTCATTTAAATAAATTATTAAAAGTAGAATATGTAGAAAACACACTATTAATCTGTATCATTATCCTAATGACTTTAAAACCATTTTGAAACAAAAGCGAAAGCGCCTGGTTAGAAACGTAGTGACTGGAGTAAATCAAACAAAATAAAGGAATCACGATGAGGGACGAATCGATGATGACTTATACTCACCAGTACAAGTGCGACTAAACCTCATGTGTCCACATGAGGTAAGTCTTCTATGTTGATGGTTGATTTGCGAAGTCGCCCGTTTTCTCTCGTGTTGGAAAAACCCAAGGAAAAAACGGACAAGCTGAATCGGTGGCAAAGCACACGTAAAAACTCATGATAACCTAATAAAGTTATCATGAGCTTTTTGCACAATCTATTCAATTCAAATCATACTATCCTCTAAATGCATACTGATTATACACACTGAAATGATTGAATTCGGTTTAAATCAATTCCAAAGTACACCCAATTGAATCCAGTCCAACGATAACCTGCCACAGATTGTCTCCCTACAAATGTCGGATAAAACCAGAAGCCTTGCCAACGATTTAGACGAATATAAGTATAGCGATACAAACACCCTCTAATAGATCCAGGATCTACAGCTTTTACTTGTGGTCCACCAAATGATTGCATTTCAGGTATATGTTGTGGTGGCGGACCTAAAGGTGGTTGATTTGCTTGATTACCTGGTGGCTGCATTGGTGGTCCCCCTTGTAGGAAAAAGGAACCTCCACCTTGATTTGGTGGTGGATTACTTCCAGGAAAGAACGGAAAAAATGGTATTTGTCGATCATCATAAACATTTCCATTGTAATCATAATACTCTGTATGGGATGGATACATATATTCCATTGTGATTAACCCTCCTATCCCTACACTATATG
>JAJUGF010000346.1 GCA_029268495.1 Gracilibacillus sp. | reverse complement strand
TATCGGGAATTTCTGCAAATATCCCATTGATGAATAGCCTGTACCGAAATCATCAATTGATAAAGATATTCCCATTCTTCGTAAAGCTCTCATTGTCTCGATGCAGTCTTTTGTGTTCTGCATGACACTATTCTCTGTTATCTCTATTTCTAAATAGTTTGGATCCATTCCAGTCTCTTCAACAATTCGCTTGACCTTTTCCAAAAAGCCTTGTTGTTGAATTTCTAGCGCAGATACATTCACTGCAATAATGACAGGTTCTGCACCTTGCTCTCGCCATCTTACAAACTGCTTACAAGCTTCTTGTAATACCCATTCCCCTATTTGATGGATCAAACCGATTTCTTCAGCAATAGGAATAAATGTAGCTGGAGATATTTTTCCTTTTTTGCCATGTTCCCACCTGATGAGTGCTTCTACACCTATAATTTCGTTTGTCTCTACATCTACTTTTGGTTGATATGCTAATTTAAATTCATTTAATTTGAATGCTTTTCGTATATCTGATTCTAATAACAAAAGTTCGTCATATGTCCCGCGCAATTCACTATTATATTCTAATACTTTGTCCCCACCATTTACTTTACCATAATGGAGTGCAATACTCGCTCTGTTGATATATTCTTCCGCTTTATTTGCAGGCTCATCAAAATAACTGACGCCAATTGTTGCAGTAATACTAAAATCATGATTAGCAAGAATAATTGGTTGTCTAATATGAAACAATATCTCTTCAGCAAATGTGTGTATATCTCTTTCCTCTTTTAATATTAAAATAAATTCATCGCCACCTAATCGATAAAGAATCATATCGTCATCTAAGAGGCTTGTAATTCGCTCTGTAATGATTTGAATGACTGTATCTCCTGACAATTGACCTAAAGAATCATTAATTGCTTTTAGCCGGTCTAAATCGCATAAAAGCACCGCATATGGGCGTTTTTCATATTTGTTATGTATATATCCTTCCATATCTTTCATTAGTTTGTGACGATTTGGTAAATGTGTTAATGTATCATGTGTAACTATATGCTCCACGTGTTTCTCTGTAAATTCAAATGCTGTCACATCAATAGATGAACCAATTACTTCTACAATTGTACCTTCTTCGTAAATTGGTGATAGCATTGTATATAAATGCACACCTTTTAATTCATGATGAAACGATTGATCATATCCTTTGAATGCGAGCTCTAATTTGCCACACAAATCAGCAATCATTTCTTGATTAAAATCCATCTTGTTGACACCTAATTGCAATCCTAATTGATTCACTAACTTACCTTCTAACATTGTAAATACAATCTCATCATTCATTCGCTTTATTTTAAATAATATATTCGTCATTTGACGAAGAGATGTACGATAATTCGTAAAATGTTCTTCAATTAATTTGTTTATTTCTTCTAGTTCTGAAATGGCATGATTGTCTGTACTTGATGCGATTAGTTTTTTGATTCGCTCCATAACAATAGATTCATTTACACCTATATCTACTTTTTTTATCTGCATGTTCGTCACCTGTCGCATATATTTCTCCTACAATTCCTCATCTTTCTATATCTTGTCGGAGATGTCTTATTCCATTGGTATTGTATTACTCGTTAGATTTACTTGGCGTAATGATCATAAGATGTGTATCAACTTTGTTTCATGATTCTTTTTTGGAATGTTCGTTTTACATTTTCAGATAATGAATCAATATGTATGTATACTTTCATTCTTTCGATATTCGCTTTATCATGAAATAAACAGTTGAATATATCATATGATGTTATTTT
>JAJUGF010000345.1 GCA_029268495.1 Gracilibacillus sp. | reverse complement strand
TCTAAAAAACATGTTTCTTGAATTGGAACATCCACAAGTTTTTTCACACGATCAATTAATGCGAAAGATTCTTCTTTTGATTCTTTTACTCTACTTCCATGACAAATATATACGATAGCTTCCAATGTATTCACCTCTATTAAGCTTCTATAGCTCGTGATTCAATATACCTATTCATTGCTTTTAATTGTAAAAGTTGTTCATGTATTTTTACTACTTCACCTATAATGATGATTGCTGGATTTCTCACATGTTTTGATACTACTTGTTTTTCAATTGTTGCTAATGTTCCTACTATAACAACTTCATGTGTTGTTGTCCCATTTTGAATAATAGCAATAGGTGTAGTAGATTTTTTACCTGCTTTCAATAATTGACAGATAATAAAGGATAAATTACGCATCCCCATATATATTGCTAACGTGTCCACAGAACGTGCTAATCCTTTCCAATCTACTTCGGTAGGCTCTCCAGTTATAGAATGTCCAGTTACCATCGCAAAAGACCGACTAGTTTCACGGTATGTGACAGGTATGTCGACATTTAGTGGGACTGCTAATCCTGCAGTGACACCAGGTATGACTTCATACTCTATTCCATTAGATGCGAGTGCAATGGCTTCCTCTGCTCCACGTCCGAATACATAAGGATCTCCACCTTTTAATCTTACCACATTTTTCTCTTGCCTTGCATATTTTACTAGCAAATGATGAATCGTTTCTTGTTTCATGAAATGTTTATTTGGCTGCTTACCACAATATACTAGTTCTGTTTCTTTTTTTGCTAAAGTTAATAATTCTGAGTTAACTAATCGATCGTAAAAAATGACATCTGCATTTTGAATACATTTCGACGCTTTTATTGTGATTAAATCCGGATCGCCTGGTCCAGCACCTACGATATATACTTTCCCCATAATAAATTCCCCCTTATTTCTTTCCTGAATATTAATCTTGACGTTGAATAATGTAATTTCTCAAAAAGAGAAAAACCGAATTTTGTTAGGTATTTTTCTCACAAAATTCGGTTCAGAATCTCATAGGTAGCTACATTTATTTATTGTACTTATTCGACTGGGATTAGAATAAAAATACTCTCATTCTCTTTTATCACTTCAAATGTTTGTACACATCCATTATCAGGCTCTTGTACCATCCCGTCTGTCATGTTGATTTTCCAATCATGTAGCGGGCAATATACATATTCTCCACTTACCATTCCCTCCGCTAACACACCACCTTTATGTGGACAACGATTTTCTATCGCACGTAATTCTCCATTTGCTAATTTGAATAATGCAATCTCTTGATCATGAATACAAATTGTTTTGCCTAATTGATTCGGTAAATTATTATACTGGCCAACAAATACTTTCTTCACGGTTTGTTCCATCATTTCAGCTCCTTATTTAACAAATACTTTTTCATACAATTGTTTCAATGTTGTATCACTTTCCATTACTTCTTTCCAAGGTTCTTTATACACAGATAGTGCTTGATTCATTCTTTCATTTAATTGCTTTCTCAATTCACTATTCGAAACAATTTCTTGAATCATTTCTAAACCCACACGTTCCACAAAATGTGATGTTCTTTCTAAATATCTTGCATTTTCACGATAATACTGCAAAAATGCAGCTGTATATTCTAATACTTCTGCTTCTGTTTTTACTTTTACTAACAAATCCGCTTTTCTTAAATCGGTTCCTCCATTGCCTCCAACATATACTTCCCAGATACCGTCCAAACCAATTACACCAACATCCTTAATACCACCTTCTGCACAGTTTCTC
>JAJUGF010000344.1 GCA_029268495.1 Gracilibacillus sp. | reverse complement strand
GGACCTGGTGGTAGTGGGACAAGTGTCCAAGTAATGGCAGCAATCGAGCGTGCTGTGAAAGATGGGATGGATATATTGAATTTGTCACTTGGGAATACAATAAATGGACCGGATTGGCCAACATCTGTAGCTGTTAATAAAGCAACAGAAGAAGGGGTTACTGTTGTGATTGCAGCTGGAAACACAGGCCCAAACCCATGGACAGTTGGTTCACCAGCTACAGCAGATTCTGTCATTTCTGTAGGTGCATCAACGCCACCAATCGAGATTCCGTATATCTATGCACCATTTGAAGATAGAAAAATCGAGTTAATGCCAATGCAAGGAACAAAAAAATGGGAGTTTACAAAAGATTTTAACTTCATTCATGAAGAAGATGCCAAAGGACAGGTTCCGTACAATACCATTCTGGTCGTGAATCGAGGAGAAATTCCTTTTACACAATTAGCGAAAAAAGCAGAGGAACTTGGTGCGATGGGACTACTCATTGCAAATGATGAAGAAGGAATATTCCAAGGAGCGGTTGATCCAACGATTACAATACCAGTTGCAGCAATTACGAAAGAAGACGGAGCATGGTTAGATAAAAATGCAGGTACCTTTTTGCAAGTAGAGAAGAAAGAAATAGAAGATACCATTACGGATTTCAGTTCTAGGGGACCTGTCACAGTAAATTGGTCGATAAAACCAGATATTGTCGCACCGGGAGCGAATATTTTAAGCACAGTTCCAGGTGGATATGATGCCTATAACGGCACGAGTATGGCCGCGCCACATGTAGCTGGTGCCGCTGCATTACTTAAAGAGGCGCATCCAAACTGGACACCAAGCCAAATGAAAGCAGCATTATTAACGACAGCAGATCCATTTCAGGCATTTCAACCAAATGAACAAGGTGCGGGCAAAATGGATATTGAAGAAGCAATTGAGACAGATACCCTCATATACAACACTGCGATTCAACTAGGACGGAACAAAGGTATGTCGAATCGAATGACGCATATGCTAACAATCGAGAATGTGTCTGAACGAACGATTTCGTATTCTTTTCAACAGCCAAAGCAAAAGAAAGAGATTCGATTTTATTTGCCAGCATCATTCACATTAGCACCTGGAGAAAAGAAGGACGTAGCAATTGAAGCTGTGAAGAATGAACACTATACAGAAGAGGCATTTGTACAAGGGTATCTTCAATTAAATGGCTATACATTACCATATCTTTGGTTAACACAACATGCAGAGATACCGATGGCAATGGGACTTGATTTTTATTTGGAATTTTTTGATGACCATTATAAATATCAACTATATATTGTCGAACAAAATAGTAAAGTGACCATTGATTTATATGACAGCAATACATTGGAGTTTATTCAAACAATTGTAGAAAAGGATGGTGTGAATCAAGGGGTGTTAGAAGGGGAATTAGCAATCAAAGATGTACCAACAAGTGGAACATACTTAGCAAATATTACAATAGAAGCAGGAGAAAAAGAATACCAATATCAGTCTATTATCCAAATCGAACCAGCTGTGTAATGATTGAAAAAAGAAGTATGTTCAAGATATTTCGATAACCGAAATAATTGTCACATTTTATTCGAATTTGTCAATTTTGTAAAAAAGTTTTGATTTCAAAGGGATGAGCGTACATCCCTTTGTGCATGTACGTATAATCTTGTGAATTGTCTGTAAAATCGATTGACAATAGTGGTGCCCTATTGTATGCTATCTTAGTGTGGATGATAAGGTTTTCAGATGTGTGACATTTATCACTGCATCGAATTCTGTCATATGCTTAGGCAAAGGAATTATACATAACTTTCAGGCAATGTGTTTAT
>JAJUGF010000343.1 GCA_029268495.1 Gracilibacillus sp. | reverse complement strand
TGTAATTCTTTGTAATCGATCACGTAATTCTTTTTCTTTATCAACAAAATGATGGTAATTTTCCTCTTTCATCACATTAAAATAAATCGTGTAACGTTCATGATGTACCGCATAAAATGGCTTTAATGTGACTTTTTGATTACCAGGCTGTCCTATCGCACTCGTTTCAAAAATAAGATTCTCTTCATCTATGAGCGCTACCCAATTATTCACATCCGATTCATTTGTCACAATTGTTGGCACTTCAATGAGAGGATGATTATTTAGTTCTTGATGATCATCTAAAATGTCTGTCTCAGGGAAATTCTCTCGTCCTAACGCACCAGCTAATACTAGTGGACCATACATCACTACTTGTTTCTTCACATCATCTTTTGCTTGATATAGATGTAAGCCAATTGTAAAACGAATCGATACTACATCCCCTTTTTGGAATCCATTCGTTAATTTTACATATCCATTCTCCTCTTCTGCATCTACTATCTCACCGTTGATACGAATAGTAAGCGCACCTTTTTGCCAGTAAGGATTACGGATATAGATCGCCTTCGATGCTGGAATTTTATCAATTGTAAGCACTGTTTCGTTACGATAAGGAAATAGAGTTTCTTGTTTTAACGCAGTGTCATTTGACTTGTATGCTGCTGCAATGAATAAATGTACATAAAAACGGTCATCCATTTCTTCAAAAATACTTCGGTTGTAACGAGCGGGATTTTCCATACCTGTTCCAGTACAACACCAAAAAGAATTGTCCTTTGAATTATATACTTTAAAATGGCCTGGTTCTGACGAAACAAAATATGTCTTCATTCCGGAATCCGGATCTTGGGATGCAAGAATATGATTATAGAGTGCTTTTTCGTAAAAATCATAATATATACTATTTGGATCCCATCTAAATATGATTTCTGTCAATTTCAACATATTGTACGTATTACATGTTTCTGTTGTTAACACACCTAACTCTTCTTCATTTTCTTGGCCGAAATGCTCACGTATACTATTGCCACCAATCGCATATGTTCGATACTTAACGACTTGATTCCAGAAAAATGTAGCGATATGCTTGTACTTTTCTTTTCCAGTAATTGTATATAATTTCGCACATCCGATGACTTTTGGAATTTGAGTATTGGCATGTTTTCCTTCTAGGTCATCTTCTCCGATTGCTAACGGTTCTAATATTGCTTCATGGTAAAACTTCTCCGCTAATTCCAAATACCTGTTGTCATTCGTAATTAGATATAAATCCGCAAATGCCTCATTCATTCCACCATGTTCACATGTTAGCATCTTTTGGAATGCATCATGCGTTAAATTAGAAAGACCTTCATATGCCCAATCTGCCATTTTCTTCACAATAGTTAATGCACGTTCATCCTCTAATAGACGATAGACATCAATTAACCCTGCATATATCTTATGAATCGAATACCATGGCACCCATGATCCTGCTAAACTGAAATTCTCCACCTCAAATTCACCTGTAAACACTTTGTCAAAGCATTCGCGTGAAAAACCACTGACATAGCCGTCTTTATCCAATGATTGGACATATTGCAATTCATCTAACGCATAATTCAGTTTCTCTTTTAACTCAACATCCTTTGTCACCGCATACATTGTTGCCGCAGCACTTAACCAGTGACCGATGGAATGACCAGCTATTGGTGTACTTTCCCATCCTCCGTATCGTTCTTTCTTTGGCTCTTTACCTGCTGCTATATAACAAGGTGCAATTAAACGATCTACATCTAAATATAACAAGTATTCTTTTCCTTTTTCTTGTGATGTTTGAAATAAACCATGTAATAATTTTGTTTCACTCATACTATCATCCCTCCAC
>JAJUGF010000342.1 GCA_029268495.1 Gracilibacillus sp. | reverse complement strand
TGTTAATTAAACCAGAGGAAATGGATGAGTTGATGAAGAAATAGTTTGTCAAATTAATTGGAGGATAATTATGTTTCAATTTCGGGGTTTTATACAAGCAATCGGTGTGAGTCTTCTGCTTACACTTGTTTATGGATTTATCATTGGTATGTTTAATTTGTTACCTGTTGAATGGGTTGTGATTACGACATTCCTTCTCTCTTATGGTGCGATTGGTGTTTTTGCGCCTTTATGGAATAAAAAAACACCATATTTCGCAACATTTTTAGCGGCAATTGTCTTTACAGTTATTAATATCTTGTTCTCTGTAATTGTCCTTAGAATACCAGTCCTTTTTAATCCAATTGCTGTCAACGAAAATCTGATTTCAAGTAGTGTGATGGCATTGGTAACAGCATGTATTTTTATGCAAATTAATAAAAGAATTGAGCGAACAAACAATGATCAAAACTAGTTTGGAAATATATAATCGATACCTTATCAAAATCATGATGAGTAGCTTACTTATTGTAATTCCATTGTCCTTATTTCTCTATTTTGCGACATATTATTTATATGACGTGCTAGCACAAGACCAGTATCCGAGTATGTACACATTATATTTTATCTTGTTGAATTTTATCTGTATTATTCCAATGTATCGTAGGCTAGCAGAGAGTGATTTAGAAGATGAAGAAGAACCGACATTACTAGATTTAATGAAAGAATTTATCAAGCATTTTGGTATCGTGCTATGTATTAGTATCCCATTATATATTGTCGCAATGATAGGCATGCCAATTGGATTTATCCCGACAGTGATTTGTGGTGTACTCTTACTACTCTTTCCATTCACCATTCATTACCTAAATGCAAAAAAAATAATGCAATCAATCGGGAGTATTTTGAAAAAGGAAAACATCTTTGTATTGTTTGATTTGCTTGTTGTTATCTGTTCCCAAGTTTTAGTCTACAGTTTGTTACTGCAAGCATTTGACCAGTTTGAAAGTAATTTCTATGTCTATGGCATAACAAAGGCAATCGTCAATGCATGTATTTTCCCTTTCTTAATATTTTACCTTACGCAACGTTATCGACTTAATTCATAAAGGATGAAAAAGTAAATGAAAAAAGATACGACGCAAGACTTTAAGAAAAGAAATTTATTTATTGTTGTACTTCTTTCCATTGTTACATTCGGTATCTATATTGGATATTGGTTTCTTTCAACAAAACCTACATTTCAATTCGTGAAGGAAAAGAACGAGATCCCATTCAAATGGTGGGTTGTTGCAACAATTTATTTAAGTCTATCTCTGATTATTTCAGTGATTAGTGAATTCATCTTATCTCTTTATGGACTGTATGTACTTGATTCGATTGATTTGATTTGTGCCTATTTATTTATCGCATTGCTTTACTATTCTATCTTTAGAATAAAAGAGGTACTAGAGGATGCAGATAGTGAGATTGAGTTTAATTCCTATTTATTATTCTTTTTTCATATTTGGTATATCCAATACAAGTTAAATAAGCATTCCAGCAGGGGGCTTCAAAATGGATAAACTAAAAAATGAAAAGGGAGCATTAAGCATTGAATTTTTAGGAATCTTGCCTTTCTTCTTTCTCTTCTTTCTGCTATTGTGGCAAGTTGTTGCTTCAGGCTACGCGATTCATACTGTCAAAACGGCCACAAATGCTGGTGCGAAGACATTTGCTGCAACAACAGATATATATGAAGCAGAAGATACAGTGAAGCAAGCAATTGGTGACACTTCTGTTGTGGATTACGAGAATATGCACGTGGTGATGCTAGATAGTAATGGCAAGTTCGAATTGAATGTGAAGGTGCGCCATTCGCTTATTTTTGTTCCAAATCAATGGAAACCAAGTACATCGATTACACTCGATGAATC
>JAJUGF010000341.1 GCA_029268495.1 Gracilibacillus sp. | reverse complement strand
GGTGCTGTCATAATATAAGGGAATGCCTTGTCATAGCCATTTCGAAGTGCTTGGCTGAATGTAGGCGGCTCCCAACCCGTATTTAATTTCATTGCTTGCTTACGTGCATCGATTACATTAAATACATAGAATGTAATTGCAAAAACTAAGATTAATATTGCAACGATTCCGTATACGAGTAAAAAGATAGAATGGTCAACACCTGGTATCGTTCCTAGTGTTGTGATTCCCCATAATCCTAAATGTAGAAAATCAAAAGTCGTTATGATAAAGGCAATCTCCAAAATAATGAAAGAAATTCCCTTCACATAGCGCTTGTTATAGATTTGTCCCAATCCTGCAAGTAGAATAGACAATACCATTGCTACTGTAGGATTTAATTTTTTTTGATTTTCTTTTCTATTTGTATTTATATCTTCGTTGTGGGCCATCTGAACCACCTCTTTCATCTGAAAAGTAATGATATAGAGAGTGGAAAAGAAATCATTCTCTTCCACTCCAACATGTTATTGTCCTGCAGATGCTGCAATCTTGTCTTTAATAGATTGAACGGTGTCTTTCACTGCACTTTCGACATCTGATCCATTGTTAATTAATTCAATTGCGATATCCATATCCCATACTGGATTCATTTCTGGAATATTCGGCATTAATGTACCATGTGGCACTTGCTCAGTGTATCCTGCATAAATTGGATCTTCCACAGCATCCAAGATTTCTGGACGTGGTGGTAATTCACCTGTCACATCATAGTAAAGTTGAGAATTTTCATCATTTGTCATGAATTTAGCCAAATCCGCTGCCCATTCTGGTGATTCACTAAAGTAAGAAACTAACCATGATTTCACACCAGAGAATGATGGTGCGATTTCTCCATTCATTTTTGGAAGTGGAGCTGTTGCTAAATCCTCACCTAATGCTTCTTTATAAATTGGCATATTCCATGGCCCACTCACTACCATTCCAACTTTTCCTTCTTTAAATAACCCATCAAGTACATCTACTGTTAATGTTTTTGGTAACACACCAGCATCAATAAACTCTTTGTATTTCTTTAACCCTTCAATAGAACCTTCATTATCTAAACCAATATCTGTTGCATCATACACGCCATCTTCTTGACCGAATACATATCCGCCATACGCATTCATGAATGAGTATAAGTAATAGAATTCAGGTGAAACCAAGAATCCATATTGGTCTTTGCTTGCATCTGTCAATTCTTTTGACATTGCTAACACATCATCGATTGTTTCAGGAACCTCATCAATTAAACTCTTATTGTAAAAAGTGAAGTATGTTTCAATTGCAACAGGCGCACCATAAATTCCACCTTCATACGTGAATGCTTCCATTGCAACATCTGTAAATTGACCTTTTTCTTCATCTGTATACTCAATTGGTACAGCTAAACCTTGTGCAACAATATCTCCTAAGCTATCTTGTGGCTGGAAGAATAAATCTGGTCCATCACCAGTAGGTCCTGCTAGAGCTAACTCTTGCACTTGATCAGGAATTGCTACCCTTTTGTATTCAATTTCAATACCTGTTTCTTCTGTATACTTGTCAAACATCTGTGTTGCCACATCTTCTGCAATATCTTCATCATTAACCCAAACGACTAATTTCTCTGGCTTTTCCGCTTCCTCAGATCCTTCTGTTTCCGTATTGCCTTCTTCCCCACCATTATTTGTAGCTTCCTCCGCACCTTCACGCTCTGGCGCACATGCTGCAAGGAACAATGCAAGTGACATCATTAATACTAAACCCCATAAAGTTTTGTTTTTACCCAACTTCATGACCTCCTTAATAAATTAATTTTATTATCTCTACACACTTTATTATAAAGCGTTTTCAGCTTTATGAATATATCAAATTCTTCTAAGTTACTTTCAAAAAACGAAACCTGCATCATAATTAATGCAGGTT
>JAJUGF010000340.1 GCA_029268495.1 Gracilibacillus sp. | reverse complement strand
TGGAGTGAACCAACTGAGATAAAGTGAGACTTCAATCAGTTGGAGTTGTAAACTCTGACTGATTGGTAGCGAAACTTATCAGGGTACTAGCGACCGTTTATCCACAACTAGCATTCTATAAGTATAATCTCTTTAGTATGTTGTGGGTGTTACGGTCGCTTCACCGTGGAAAAGGAATCACGGTGAGCTTACGAATCACCGTAGAAAAAATCGTAAGAAACAGAAAAGAATTCGATCTAAATCAATTGATCGAATTCCTCCCTATTTCTATGCAATTTATTTTGTCAATTTATTCATACTTTCAAGAGCCTGTGCTAATTTTGCTTTCTTCACTATAAAATCTACACCATTTTTATTTTTTTCAAATGCTAAGTATGTATCATCATACTCATAAAATGTAAGAATGGTGTCCTCATCTGCATTTGTAGAATACGTAATTGTGTAAAGAGCATCTTTGCCTTCCTTGTCAAAATTCTCTACTTGTTTGTCAAATGTTAAACCAGCGAAATGTTTATAAGACTCTTGTAATGCTTCTGTGTCCATTTCTTTACCATTTATCGCAAAAGAGTAACTAGATAATTCCTTCTCATCCGCATCAACGTTTGTTTTTTCTCCTGTAAGTGTCCAATTAACTTGATTAGATTCTACTTGTAACGACTGAATCGCCTGTAATGGCACAATATGAACAAAGTGATCAATCATATCAAAAGCTGGATAACTAAAAGGCACTAACGATTCATTAGTCAAAGTAAAAATTTGGTCATTTCCTTCTAATTTAGCATAATAATGTTGATTTGCTGCTGGATTTCCAATTTGAAGCGTTTGCTCTTTCTCTTTTGATTTAAATGTAATCGTAAAATCCACTTCACCTATCTCACTTTGATCCTCTATAACTTCTACTTTTTGTAATTGCCCGATTCCATTTAATAATTGCTCTGTTTGTGAGTATGACATGCTATACGTACTATGGAATGGCTTATGAACATACCAACCACTTATATGTGCAAGGGATTCCAGTTCTGTATAGGAAGAAGATTTATTTAATACAATTTGTTCTGTTCCATTGTCAATTATCACTTCTTCCAATTCATTAGACTTTAATGTAATAATGCTATTGTCTAACAAGCTTGTTGGCTTTAGTGGAATGGATTCAATAGCATTTCTATCTACAAGATAAATTTGGTCTTTTTCCATATGATTCACATAGTATTTGCTAGCTGTTGCATCCATTTGTCCAACAGATACACGCTGCATTTTGTTCTCATTATCAGTAAATACAACCGTCACTTTAGGAAAATCTAAGTTTACTAATTTTTTGTCAATGGTTGTTTTTTCGCCTGTTAGATACTGCATTGCTTCTATAAAATATTGTACTTTCTCATCATCTTGCTCTCGTTCCACTTCTTTTACTTTCCACGTATTTTCTTTCTTCTCTAATTGGACATTTTCATTTGCTCTTACTTGAATGTTCGTAAGTTGATTAAAATCTTCTACAATTTGCTCTGTTGTTACTTCTTCATCTGATTCTTTATTGTTTGTAATAATAAATAAGATTACACTAAGTACAACAATAAAGAGAACTATAAGAATAATTGGTTTTAATTTCATAATTAAGAACCCCTTTTTCCATCTGTAGATAACTCTTGCTCTAAATGTTCAAATGGTTTTTTCATATTAAACATGATAAAAAAGGATGCAATACTTATGCAGAACCACATCGTAATGCTTGGTGCGAATAAGTAAATGATAAATAAAGAAATAAATGTAGATATATTAAGAATCGTCGTTTTGAAAAATTTAACATTTGCATAAATCGAAACAATCCACAAGTTTTTAATTTTCACTTCAAAACGAGTTAGTATCGGAAAAGCGTACAACATAATTAGTAAAAATAAAGCGAGTAGAATGATTAGTATCGGCGTTAACCAATCCATATGAATCGACGTATACTGCATGTC
>JAJUGF010000339.1 GCA_029268495.1 Gracilibacillus sp. | reverse complement strand
GTAATCCCAATCGACTTTTCATGAGGTAATGTAGAAATAGACATATGACGAATCAAACTACGATTTGGCTTATCTCCTGCATTAAACCCTTTCAATGCAAAATGTGTGTGTGATCCTTCTTGCCATGTAAATCCTTCAGGACAATCAAGGAAAAATGTACTGACTTCAGGTGTTTCAACAACAATATTATTTATTTTAGTCCAATAAATCTGCATTCTCTCTTCTCCTTCGTTATAGCTCTCTTTACCAATACTATACACTAATCGATAATAATTCTCAATTAAAAAGAGAAGAAATCATTTATTTTCCTTGCTATCAACAAACCCTTTCCAGAGTACAGTCTCCTTATCTAAACTTAGATAAACGACAATTGGACCAGTCGTATCCGTCTCGGTATTGTTAAAAGTAATAGAATACAATGTATCTTTCTCATACTCTCTATTCAGCATTCTTCTTATCTTATCATTTACCTCTAATTCTTCTATAATCGAATCTTTCGGACTTGCAGGAATTAGACTTTGTTCCTCATCTGTTAAACTATTAAAAGCAATCATTTCTAGTGGTATTTGATTCGTTTCTTTTGAATCAAATAGAAAGGGGATTAGCATAACAACTAATAAAAAGATACCTGTTCCGACCACTCCAAATACGATTTTTTTCATCATTTTTCCTCATCAGACAATCTATTATTCCAACTCATCACATATTCGATATTATTGGTGTTTGGATCGATTTGTTCTTTGTTTATTTCAAATCCTTCTCGTTGATAGAAATGAATTGCTTGTTTATTCTCTTTATACACTTGTAAAAACAATTCCTCTTTACTTTGCTTCACATAATTTAATAACGCTTTTCCATACCCGTTAGTTTGAAAGTCTTCTTTAACAAACAAACCTGCAATATATTTATCCATAATACCGATAAATGCAATGACATCTCCATCATATTCATAAACATATAATTCAGCACTTGGCAAAATTTCTTTTACTTTAGTGTAATTCTTTTGCCAATAGGATTCTTCAATGAAATGGTGCGCTTTGATATTCGTATCTAACCAAATCTTCATTAATGTGTCCAAATCTGCTTGTATACTTTTTCTTATCATACTATCTTCCTTTCGATTCAAATCCATTTGTATTAGGATAAATAAAGGACTTAGCAAGTGCCAAGCCCTAGTTCTTTACTCGTTACAACAATGTAGATCCGCCATCAATATACACTTCTGTACCAGTTATGTGACGGGAATAATCAGAGGCAAGAAAGAATACCAAATCACTCACATCTTCAGGATGAGCTCCATCTTCACCAATTGGACGGCCACCTTCTGGATATTCAACTGGGATGTCAACCTTCTTAAGTAAGCGATGTTCTCTATCTGTATTGTCTTCGATATTTGTCTTAACATAGCCTGGGCAAATGATATTGACACGTATATTATAATTCGATAATTCAAGCGCTGCCATTTTACCAAATGCCATTTGAGCTGCTTTACTTGAGCTATACAGTGACATTCCAATATTGGCGAATTCTCTGTTACCATTGATGGAGCTCGTGATTACAATACTTCCACCCTGCTTTTTTAAATATGGAATACTATATTTCACTGTTAAGAATGTCCCCTTAAAATTTGTTTCCATTGTGTCATGCCAATCATTTGGCTCTAAATCTTCAATCGGAGCGACACGCCCATTAATTCCTGCATTCACAAATAGAATATCTACAGTTCCTAATGATTCGCTTAGTTCATCAATTGCTCTTTTGACTTCTTGGGCATCACTTACATTAGCAGTTCGATAATATATAAAATCTGAATTCGGATGTTCTTGTTTAAAGGACTCTAAATGCTTTGTATCCATATCAATTAAACCTACTTTGGCACCTTCCATTAAAAAACGTTCTGCAGTACTTCTTCCAATCCCAGAGCTTGCACCTGTAATAATTGCAGATTTCCCAGCTAGTGGTTT
>JAJUGF010000338.1 GCA_029268495.1 Gracilibacillus sp. | reverse complement strand
TTGCAAAAGAACATGTTGCAAAATCCTTCTCTCCTGGTACGCATGGCTCCACATTTGGTGGCAATCCGATTGCAACAACAGCAGGATTGGCGACGGTAGAATATTTAACCGAAACTGATATTCTTTTAAAAGCAAAAGAGAGTGCGGATTATCTATGGAATCAACTTGAACAACTAGCTACTAGTTCAAATGTAATAAAACAAGTAAGAGGAAAAGGTCTTTTAATTGGTTTAGAAGTAGAGGGGCAAGCAATTGATTTTGTGAATAAAGCTAGAGAAGATTATCAACTGTTAATTGTTGTTGCTGGACCAAGTGTCGTACGTATACTACCACCATTAAATACAACAAAAGAAGAAATGAATCAATTTCTACACGTAATGGAACAATTATTTAACTAATATATGCTTTGGAACCGATTCATAATAAGAGATGAATCGGTTTTTAAGTTGATTAAAATCTTTAGAATTACTTGACCATTTGCGTTAAAATGATAAAGTATATAAGGAGACTTATCAAGTGGTTAGCGGCTGTTTACATGTGTATACCATATAACAGACGAGAGCACAGTGATAAAAGAATGAAACTAACAAAGAGGGATTATGATGAAAAATTACATTAAAGAACATATAGATGCATTTCGAGAGGAAAATAAAAACAGAGCTAGATTACTAATTAATTGTCCAGATCAACCAGGAATTGTTGCTGCTATTTCGCAATTTTTAGCTGAACACAATGCGAATATTTTAGAATCCAATCAATATTCTACAAACCCTAAAGGTGGGGAATTTTTTATTCGATTAGAGTTTGAAATGCCTCAACTAAAAGAAAAAATAGCTACTTTAGAAGAAGATTTTAAGGAAATAAAAGAGAAGTTTAATATGAAAGCAACATTTAAATATGTGGATCAAATCAAAAAAGTCGCTGTATTTGTATCCAAAGAGCCACATTGTTTATTAGAGCTACTATGGGAATGGCAAAGCGGAGATTTAATGGCAGATATCAGCTTAGTAGTAAGCAATCATGAGACATCGAGAGAATATGTGGAGTCTTTAGGTATTCCATATTATTATATTCCTGCGAATAAGGATATTAGAAATGAAGTCGAAGAGCAACAGATTAAATTATTAAAAGAACATGATATTGATGTCATTGTTTTAGCAAGATATATGCAAATCTTAACTCCTAATTTTGTGGAAGTATTCAAAAATAAAATTATTAATATTCACCATTCCTTTTTACCTGCATTTATTGGTGCGAAACCATATGAAAGAGCGTATAACCGTGGGGTGAAATTAATTGGTGCCACATCTCATTACGTAACAAATGACTTAGATGAAGGTCCGATTATTGAACAAGATATTAGTCGTGTGGATCACCGTGATAATGCAGAAGTGATGAAGAAAATTGGTCAATCAGTGGAACGTAGTGTATTAGCACGTGCCGTTAAATGGCATTTAGAAGACCGTATTATTGTGTATGGTAATAAAACAATTGTTTTTTAATAAGTAACATCAAAAGAGCCCGATTAGAAACGTTGATGCGTATCAACCTCTACGTTTCTAATCGGGCGTTTTCGCTTTTGTTTCATCCAGCTCAAGTGTCCAGAAACTAGGAGACTTCACGAATCAACGATCAACAAGTCATCATCGATTCGCAAGCTCATCGTGATTCCTTTATTTCTGTTGATGCGTTCCAGTCTCTACGTTTCTAATCGGACGCTTTCGCTTTTGTTTCCATCTAATATACTTCTGCATAGGATATGATGGAGGTGTGAGTGATGTATCATCATAAAGTTCAAACAAACAATAAATATGTTGTGATAGATGGATTAGAGTCATCACATGTAAGAATATATGTAGACTATCAACAAGTGAGACAATGGGAAAGAAATAATGGTGTTATTCTGCTTCCAATCACAACTGAACATGAAGTGGTTACAATCGTACATTTTGAGACAAATTACATTTATCGTGAAGATTATTTGATT
>JAJUGF010000337.1 GCA_029268495.1 Gracilibacillus sp. | reverse complement strand
GGGTCTTTTCCAATTTGCATTGCTACTCGTTGTTGGTTTGCATCATATCGAATATTTTCAAGTATTTCAGCAATACAATCATGTTTAGAAGTAAAATAATTATAAAAAGTCCCCTTGGAAATATTTGATTTTTCAATAATTTCTTGTATCGATGTTTGCTGAAATCCTTTTTCAATAAATAGATTTAAGGCTATATCTGCTACTTTTCGCTTGCGATCATTCATGTTATCACCTCATTTTCTCTAAAGTCAGTATACGACCTAAAGTAAAGAAAAACAATTTTTTGAACCATGAGTATAAAAAAGTTGATTATTTTGGACTATAGGTATAAAATAGTTCAGTACTATAAGATTTTATGAAAGAATAAGAGGGAAGTAATATGTCAATACAAACGAAAAAAACACCATATTTTATGATAAGTATCCTATTTATAGGTGCATTTGTTTCTTTTCTAAATAATTCATTATTAAATGTCGCATTGCCATCTATAATGGTTGATTTAGGAATAGAAGATTATTCTACAGTACAGTGGTTAGCAACAGGATATATGTTAGTAAGTGGAATTTTGATTCCTGCTTCTGCATTTCTAATTACAAGATTTTCGAACAGAAGTCTATTTGTTACATCCATGTTCATTTTTACACTAGGTACAGCATTAGCTGCATTTGCTCCAAATTTTGGTATATTGCTTACAGGACGTATGGTTCAAGCGGTGGGTTCTGCAGTAATGGGACCATTATTAATGAATGTTATGTTAGTAAGTTTTCCGCGTGAAAAACGTGGTACCGCAATGGGTGTCTTCGGTATGGTTATGATTGCAGCGCCAGCTATTGGGCCAACATTGTCAGGCTATATTGTAGAGTACTATGATTGGCGAGTGCTATTTGAGATGATATTGCCATTAGCAATTATTAGTTTATTGCTAGGTATTTGGAAATTTCAAAATGTTATGGCACAGAATAAAGAAGCGACACTTGACTACTTATCTGTAGTTTTATCAAGTATTGGATTTGGCGGATTGCTGTATGGGGTAAGTAATGCAAGTGCTCATGGTTGGGACGATACTATTGTGCTAACAACATTAATTGTTGGTGCAATCGCTCTTGCGTTATTTATTATTCGTCAATTAAAAATGAAAGAACCATTATTAGATTTACGTGCATATAAACATCCAATGTTTGCGTTGGCGTCGATTATTGCAATTGTGAATGCAATAGCAATGTTCTCTGGGATGATTTTAACACCAGCATATGTACAAGATGTGCGTGGAATCTCTCCACTTGAATCTGGTTTAATGCTACTGCCTGGTGCGATTATTATGGGAATCATGTCTCCAATTACTGGACGGTTATTTGATAAATTTGGTCCGCGTATGTTAAGTGTTATTGGTTTAATGGTTACAGCAATTTCAACATTTATGTTAGCAAATGTCCAAATTGATTCCACCTACACATATATCATTTCAGTGTACACGATTCGTATGTTTGGGATGTCGATGGTAATGATGCCTATTATGACGAATGGACTCAATCAATTACCAACAAGATTGAATGCGCATGGAACGGCGATTAACAATACGGCACAACAAGTTTCAGGTGCGATTGGTACTGCAATCATGGTAACTATCATGAATAATGTTGCAAAATCTGAAGGTGAATCATTATTAAGTAATGTAGATCCACAAGCACTTACACAAGCAACAACAGAATCAATCACACAACAAGCATTACTAAGTGGAATCCAATATTCTTTTTACGTAGCGCTCGGTATTAATATCGTTGCACTGGTGTTAGCATTCTTTGTTAAACATGTAGATACAAGTGAAAAAGCAGTCCAAGAAATTGAAAAAAATTCTACCAAACCAGCAGAGTCTGTTGTATAATTTGTAAGTATGTAAAAAACGGATTTTGATACGTAGCTAAATAATCAATAACATCAGAGTAAAATAAGAATAAAAATCCGAACTATTTTTGAATAGTTCGGATTTCATGTT
>JAJUGF010000336.1 GCA_029268495.1 Gracilibacillus sp. | reverse complement strand
TGGATAGTAACAGAAGGACATTCATTTTATCGCCTGCTTTCTTTTAATGAAAAATATCGATAAGTAAATCGTAATAGGAATCGTTAACACTATCCCAATTCCACCAGCTAATGCACGGGCTATTTCCATTGATAGGTTCACCGTAATGGTAAAGTCTAACGGAGAACCATTCTTGAAATACAATAGCAACATCGGAATCGAACCACTAACATATGCGAAAAAAAGGATATTCGTCATTGTTCCCATAATGTCTCGTCCAATTTCTTTTCCAGCTTTTTTCAATACAGACACTTTGATTGCCTGATTTTTTTCATATAATTCAAACATGGAAGAAGCCATTGTGATTGCTACATCCATCACCGCACCTAACGAACCAATTAACAAACCAGCAAGGAAAATGAGTTGTGGATGTCTACTCACAAATGCCATTTCTTCGTACCGTAATCCTTGTTCCCCTGTAAGATAAAAGGCGACAAATGTAATGAGTAAAGACATAGATGTACAAATAAATGTCGCAAGAATAGCAGTATATGTTTTTGCACTATTGCCACTAGCCATAAATAATGACAAAATAGTGAATAATACAATACTGATTCCACAAATCACTAATAAGTTTATATTTGGATGTTGTGCATAGATATCCAAAGCAACAAATAAGATGATGGCATTTACTGCTAAACTAAGTACAGATAACGCACCTTGTTTTCGGCCGACAAATAGTAAGACAAGAATGAATAGCCAACCGATTAATACAATATAGACATCTCGTTTAAGATTGCCTACAGAGTCACCATCGTCTCCCAAAAAAAACGTATCTCCTTTTGCTAATGGATAAGAGATCGCTTGTGACTGACTATATTGATGTTCTATTGTGATAGATGTACCTTTACTTTCTCCATTTTGTATTTCTCCGGTAATTTCTAGTGTGTATAGCCTATCTTTATTACCATTTCCATCAACTAGTTCTTCCTTGGCAATTTCTTTCACTTCTGTAACATCAACAATGGTGTCAGAATAAAACGCCTCATTGTTCGTAACAAATAGAAGGGATAGCAGAAATAAGATAGCCATAATGAAATAGAAAGGATGGATTTTTTTAAAAAATGTCATCATATATACCTCCAAGTCCGTACCGATTATATCATGAATGTGAATAATGATTCGATAATCAACTTTTTTAAGAGAAGTAAGGCAACAAACAATAACTTATTATATAATCATAGATAGATATTTTCTTCCAACTCTAATAATGATAAACTAATAGTATGTAAGCGATTAGAGGATGATACAACTTTATATAGGTTCGTTAAAATCTAATGGAATAAGGAAGGTCTAAAAATGAGCAGCAATACTACGAAAACAGACGTAATCTTAATTGGTGCAGGAATTATGAGCGCGACACTTGGATCGCTATTAAAGGAATTAGCTCCAGATTGGAATATCAAAGTTTTTGAGAAATTAGACAAAGCTGGAGAAGAAAGTTCGAATGAATGGAATAATGCTGGAACAGGACACTCCGCTTTATGTGAACTAAATTATACAGTGGAAAAAGCAGATGGTTCCATTGACATTACAAAAGCTCTTAAAATCAATGAAGATTTCCAAGTATCCAAGCAATTTTGGGCTTTTTTAGTGAACAAAGGATTAATAGAACGCCCAAGTGAATTTATTATGCCATTACCACATATGAGTTTTGTCGAAGGGAACGACAATGTCAACTTTCTCAAAAAGCGTTTTGAAGCGCTCTCTACAAACCCGCTCTTTCATGGAATGGAATTTTCAGATCAACCAGAAAAATTAAGTGAGTGGATTCCATTAATGATGCAACATCGTACAAGCAAGGAACCCATTGCAGCAACAAAAATCGATTCAGGTACAGATGTAAATTTTGGTGCATTAACAAGGAAATTACTACAACAACTAGGCGATAACGGTGTAGAAATTTCTTATAATCATAGTGTAGATACATTGAAACGAACAACAGATGGGGCTTGG
>JAJUGF010000335.1 GCA_029268495.1 Gracilibacillus sp. | reverse complement strand
TGGGTCAATGTTTGGAGTTGGTAGCAAAATGCGACAACATTTGGAGAGAATGGGAATGCAGACAATTGGTGATATTGCGACATCTGCTGTAAATACATTAAAAAAACGTTGGGGAATTAATGGCGTCGTATTATGGCAAATCGCTAATGGGATAGATACCTCACCAGTAACTCCCAAAACACATAATCAACAAAAAGCAATTGGACATCAAATGACATTACCCTACAATTACGAAACAGAAGAAGCAATCAAAGTGATTTTATTAGAATTAAGTGAAGAAGTAGCTTATCGCGCTAGAAGAAAGGGATATCGTGGTATGACAGTATCCGTCGGAGTGAGAGGAGTCGATTTTAATGTGCGGACAGGGTTTTATCGTCAAATAAAATTGACTTCTCCTACAAATAATGGGATGGATATTTTTGAGGCTGCGTATCGATTATTTGTTTTGTATTGGGATAAAGAACCAATTAGAAGTGCAAGTATTGCATTATCTCGATTACAATCATCTACAAGTCATCAATTAAACCTATTTGATAATACAATAAAAGATGAGAAATTAAATGAAGTAATTGATACAATCCGAGCGAAATATGGGCGTACATCTATTTTACGAGCGTCTTCTTTGACGAAAGATGGGCAGGCATTTGCTAGAGCAGAGAAAATTGGAGGACATTATAAATAGGAGGTCAATAGGATGAAACATTCCAAGTTAACTTTAGGATCAAATATATTATGGGAATCAAGTCGTATGATGTTGCCAGAACATAAAGAAGTATTAGTGAAACATCAGCAACAATTGAATAAAAAAAAGAAACCAATTGTAGATGAGCAGCAGTTAGAAGAATTTTCACTAGTAATTCAAGAAGCTCTAGAATATGACTTTCCAGTAGCAGTTCGTCTGTTCCATCCATACAGAGAGGACATGAAAATAGGGAAAATAAAAAAAATAGACATGTTTACACATGAATTACAGTTAATTTGTCAGGAAGGCATCATCCGAATTAATGTACAAGACATTGTTCATCTCTCAATCACTAATTGATAAACATTATCATTGACTTTTGCTATGAAAACAAATACACTAAAGACATGAATTCGTTCGATAGGACAGAAGACCAACAGACGTTTATGAATGATGTCAGCAAGGGAGATGTCTAAATGGAAACATTGATAGCAAAAGACTTGACGCTCGGATATGGGGAAGAAGTAATTATAGATGCACTTGATATAAAAATTCCAAAAGGTGAAATAACGGTATTTATTGGTGGAAATGGTTGTGGGAAATCTACACTATTGCGATCACTTGCGCGTCTATTGAAACCAAAGCAAGGAAATGTCATCTTAAATGGAGAAGATATTGCAAAAGTACCTACAAAAGATGTAGCAAAACAATTAGCTATTTTACCACAAAGTCCAACAAGTCCAGAGGGATTGACAGTAGAAGAATTAGTAAGACAAGGTAGACACCCATATAAGACAATGTTTAGAAGATGGTCAAATGAAGATGAGCAAGCAGTAACAGAAGCATTAGAAGCTACGAATATGTTATTCCTTAAAGATCGTGCAGTGGATTCTTTATCTGGTGGACAACGCCAAAGAGCATGGATTGCAATGACATTAGCACAAGGTACAGATACTATTTTGTTAGATGAACCGACAACGTATTTAGATATGACACATCAAATAGAAATATTAGATTTATTATTTGAATTAAATGAAAAAAGAAAAAGCACTATTGTCATGGTGTTACACGACTTAAACTTAGCATGTCGCTATGCACACCATATTGTTGCGATAAAAGATAAAAAAGTATATGCCCAAGGAAAACCAGAAGAAATAATAAGTGGTGGTTTAGTACATGAAGTCTTCCGTATGAAGTGTGATGTGATGTATGATCCAATGTTTGGTACACCAATGTGTATTCCACATGGAAGAGGACGCTGTCTCATCAAGCAAGCAGTGGAAGAAGCAAAACAACAAATGCAAACAGTATAAATATAGAAAAAAAGAGAAAT
>JAJUGF010000334.1 GCA_029268495.1 Gracilibacillus sp. | reverse complement strand
TAACTTTTCGTCTTCTTTTCTCTACAAGTGCATTAATTTCTCCACCAATTATGATAATCATCGCAGAAAGGTAGAACCATAACATTAAAATAATAACCCCACCTAAACTACCATATGTAGCAGAATAATTACTGAACGAAGAAACATAAAAAGAGAACGCAAGTGATGTTAATTGCCAAAACACTGTGGCAAAAATCGCACCGATATACACATGTTTGAAATATACCCGCTTACTTGGCGCTAATAAATATAGTGCTGATAGAACAATAAAGAATATTACTGATGAAATCACCCATCTTAATGTACCCCACACAGAAATAAAATCTTCTGACAATCCGATAAATGAGAAAAGATATTCTCCAATTGCTCTTCCGAATACAGGTAGTAATAATGCAATAATAATGACAAATACCATTGCAATCGTTAATAAAATAGAGATTCCTCTTGCAACAACGAAAGAACGTTTTTCATCAATATTGTACGCATGGTTAAATGCACGCATCAATGCATTAATTCCGTTTGACGCAGACCATAATGTACCGATAATACCAATTGAAAGTAAGCCACCATTCCGTCCATCCATTATTTGGCTTATATTCTCATCTATCATTGTCACAATTTCTTCAGGTGCATAGCGAGAAATGAAATTAATCATATCTAGATCACTAAATGGCAAATAAGCGACCAACGTAACTAAAAAAATCATAAAAGGAAATAACGAAAGCAAGAAGAAATAGGATAATTGAGCAGCAAGGCCTGACACATCATCGTCACCGATGCGCTTAAATAGATCTTTAAAGAATGTTACAACAGGGCGATTAGATACGCTTGTTGTCTTCATTTCCTTTAACTTTCCCTGTGACATTCTCCAACTGTTTTAACACTTCAGTAGTTTGAGCTAGACCTGTTGTTAATTGCTCTGAGCATTTCTCATAATTTGATTGAATCATTTGAACAAATTGCGAAGGATGTTTTGCATAATACTTTACATTTACTTGTGTTTGTTTACACTTAATATTCACGTAGTTTCTCGTATCTTTATCCAAAAGACTAAGTGCGCCTCCTGCCAATGCTCCGATTACCATTCCTCTTATTAATAATTTTTTTCCCATTTGCCATCACCTTTCCCTAGTTATATCTGATGTTGTTCTTTAATATACGCATAGAGATGTTCACAACCTTCTGTTACTAACTCATACGTATAATCAAAGTTTTTCGTGAAATATGGATCTGGTACATTTTGCTCTCTCGGCTGCTCCACGAAATCCATTAATTTCTTTACAACTGTTTTTTCACCTTTTTTGCCTAAGCTAGCTAAGTCATTCATATTTTGCTCATCCATTGCAATAATATAATCAAATGTTTCTAAATCTTCTTTCGCAATTTGTCGTGCTTTTTGTCCTTCATAAGAAATGCTCATCTCATCTAATTTAGCTCTTGTACCGTGGTGTGGTTGTTTGCCAATATGCCAATCTCCCATTCCAGCAGAATCAATCTGGAATAATTCTTCCTGTCCATTATCCTTTACCATCTTACGAAATACCGCTTCTGCCATTGGTGAACGACATATATTTCCTAAACAAATAAATAATACTTTAATCATATAATACCACCTAACCTTTTCTCTTAATCCTGTTTTTGAATAAATTAGCTCATTAATGTACTTTTGTTAATTTTTCACTTATTTCTTCTGCAGCTACTGGCTTGCTGTATAAGTACCCTTGATAGTAATCACATGCTTCCTCACGAATGAATTGTAGCATGTTCTCTCCTTCTACCCCTTCAGCCACTACTTTTAAACCAAATGTATGACCAAGTTGGATCATTGCTTTAATTATTTCAGCACTTCCTGCCTCGATAAACAGATCTTTCAAGAAGGACTGGTCAATTTTCAAATAGTTTATCGGGAATTTCTGCAAATATCCCATTGATGAATAGCCTGTACCGAAATCATCAATTGATAAAGATATTCCCATTCTTCGTAAAGCTCTCATTGTCTCGATGCAGTCTTTTGTGTTCTGCATGACACTATTCTCTGTTAT
>JAJUGF010000333.1 GCA_029268495.1 Gracilibacillus sp. | reverse complement strand
TTTATGCGTAAGTACGGATTCTTTATGTAATATATCCTATTTCAAACATTACTTAAAATTACTGTTAGATTAGTGACTTTTTTTCCATTTATTAAATTCGACAAATTCTCTAAATTCTTCTTTGGAAATACCTGATTTTCTTGCATCCTCAAGTAATTTCAACCATTCATCATCTAATTGCTCTCTTATTGCTAAACCTTCATTATTTATTAATAATTCATTTACAGTAACCCCTAACACTTTTCCTACTTTTTCCATGAATTGTATCGAAGGATTTGATTGAATCCCACGCTCAATGGAACTCAGATATGATTTAGCTACCCCTGCTTGTTCAGCAACTTCCGAAAGCGACATTCGTTTGTTTTTTCTAAGCTCTTGTAATTTTTGTCCTATCATATCGCAACTCCTAATTATTTTTTTATATTCTTATTATAGCACAAAATTACTATTTTGTTCTATATAAAGTATATTTTTTGTCGAAATAATAAAATAAACGTTAGAAAATGTATATTATAATATGTAAATCAGTCATTTTTTCCTTTGTAAAGTATACAATAATTCACATTAATATAGGTAATTGTAAATAAACACTTTTTAATCATATAGTCTTTATACATTTATGTCATATTTTGCTACAATGACAGTATACCACTTTCACGCAAAGGAGAAACATATGGCAAAAAGGAAAACAAATCGACCTCTAGTGCTTATTGCGCTCATTCTATCTATGTTCATGGCAGCGATTGAAGGTACCATTGTCGCTACAGCTATGCCAAACATTGTGGCAGACTTGGGTGGTTTTTCATTATATAGCTGGGTATTCTCTAGCTTCCTATTGATGCAAGCTATTACGACAATGATTTATGGGAAACTAGCAGACTTATATGGTCGTAAGCCTGTATTCATTATTGGTGTTATTATTTTTCTCATCGGTACAGTACTATGCGGTTTCGCTGAATCGATGGGATGGCTTGTTATCTTTCGTTTAATTCAAGGGATTGGTGCTGGTGCCATACAACCAATCGTTACAACAATTGTTGGCGATATGTATTCAGTAAAGGAGCGAGCAAAAGTACAAGGATACCTAGCAAGCGTATGGGGGATCTCCTCTGTAATTGGTCCATTACTAGGTGGTTTCATCGTTCAGTTCATCGATTGGGCATGGATTTTCTGGATGAATATCCCTCTTGGTATCTTCGGATTAATTGGTGTTGCTAAGTATTTCCATGAAGATATTAGCACAGCCAAAAAGCATATCGATTATATAGGTTCTAGTCTTTTTCTTGTCGCAATCTCTGCATTAATCATCATATTTGTACAAGCAGGTACAGCATGGGCATGGCTCTCTATAGAGAATATCGGCTTCATTTTGATTTTTTTAAGTTGTATGACCATATTTATTTGGCATGAGCGGAAGGCAACGTCACCAATGATACCATTATTTCTATGGAAAGACAGATTAATTGTAATTGCAAACATTTGCGCACTGTCCTCAGGGATGATTATTTTAGGTTTGTCTAGCTTTCTACCAACATATGTCCAAGGTGTCATGGGAGAAACTGCGATTGTTGCTGGATTTGCACTCAGTACGATGTCAATTGGATGGCCAATCTCATCAACCATTGCTGGACATCTAGTCATTCGAATTGGTTTTCGTACAACTGCAATTTGTGGAGGGACTTTTCTATTAATTGGAACATTTTTATTTTCTCTACTAGATCCTAGTAAAGGTCCAATCTATGCGGCTGTTAGTTCATTTGTCGTCGGATGTGGAATGGGATTAAGTAGTACAACATTCATCGTCTCCATTCAAAATCATGTGGACTGGAATTTGCGTGGTGTCGCAACATCATTACATATGTTTATGCGTATTATCGGAAGTGCTGTTGGTGCATCATTCTTAGGAGGACTTTTAAATCAACAAATGCAACAATATTACCAAAAGCAAAATGTCGAATTAGATGTTGCAAGTACAGATATGCTACTTGATGAATCAACGAGACAAACATTATCTCAAACTGAATTACATACACTACAAGATGGA
>JAJUGF010000332.1 GCA_029268495.1 Gracilibacillus sp. | reverse complement strand
CTCCCGCATTGACGCGAAAAGGTCTTTTAGGATAGGTGTCTGTTTGTCTATTTTCTGCCAAAACAAAAAAGTACCCATGCCCTGTGTTACCGACAAGAACACCCTCTGTTGGTGATAATTGGTCAATGAAATCGATACAAACACGTGCACCTTCACCAATTGGTGTGACACGTTTGATTTCAGCTAATTCAAATTCTCCCTGCATGTAAAGTACACCTCTTTTTCCACAATTTTTCTACAAATTTTGTATAGCTATTTATTGGATAATCATATAAAATATAAATCGATTTGACAAATTAGGAGGGCTACACATTGCGGAAATTATTAGTAATGCTATTTCTGTTATTGATTGCTAGTTTTAGTATGCTCGGCATTAGCAATGCAAGCCAATATGGAGATAGTGAAACAATTGAAATAGATGAATAATACTATTTGACGTATAAATCGAACAAAATAAAAATAGCTAGCTCCTATTCTGTTATGAAATGCTAGCTATTTTTATTTTGTTATTTTTTCAAGTCTACTAAGTCACTCACTTTAACTGCTTGCCCTGTTTGTAATGATAGATTTCCCGCTATTCCTGTTAAAATCGAAATGGCTCCATCAATGTGTGATGCTGCTCGATCAAATTCGTCCTCTTCAGGTACACCAAACAGATCATTTAACAAAACAGGATCTCCACCGCCATG
The DNA here is from genome assembly GCA_029268495.1 of Gracilibacillus sp. Classification (GTDB taxonomy): domain Bacteria; phylum Bacillota; class Bacilli; order Bacillales; family Amphibacillaceae; genus Gracilibacillus; species Gracilibacillus marinus. The sequence continues at coordinate 1,368 of JAJUGF010000332.1, read as the reverse complement.
TCCGCCCTCTTTCTCTTCTACCTCTACTTCATAAGGCTCTCCGAACATAGGTAAGACACGCAATACCTTTTCTTTTAATTTACCTTCTTCCTCTTTCTTCCCGCCTGAATTAATATAAGATTGTTCGCGAACTTGAACTTCTATTCTTCCTTTCGTTCCATTAAATGCGATTTGGAATCCTTCCCAAGGCAAATATGCATTCAATGAATAGGTCAATATTGCCTTATTTTTATATGTGACAACTACACCCAATGTATCCTCAATACTGATTCCATCACCAAAAACACTTTGATCACGTTGATAACCATCTTCTTTCTCTGCATCAAGGTACATGGATTTTAGATGTTCATTTGCTTCTAAATCAATCGCAAATGGGTCGTTCTTTGCCAATTCGCTACCATGTGCACGTTGATAAAATTGTGTCACCCCTCTTCGCTCTGCATTTTCTTTCCCATAAAAACGTAATCCACCTGTTGCATACACTGTTTCCGGAATGGAATCTAACCAGAAATTGACCAAATCAAAATGATGGGTAGATTTATGTACGAGCAGCCCACCGCTATTCCGTTTATCTCGATGCCATCTTCTAAAATAATCTGCACCATGTTGCGTATCTAATGCCCATTCAAAATGAACAGAATTGACATCTCCAATTACACCATCTCGAATCAATTCGCGAATTTTTGTATTATGAGGTGCATATCTATAATTAAATGTTACTCGAACTTCCCTTCCAGTCCGTTCAATTGCATCTATAATTGCTTGCGTTTTTTCTGCGTCAACTGTCATCGGCTTCTCTGTTATGACATCACAACCAAGTTCTAATGCTCTAATAATATATAGGTGATGCGTTCGATCCATTGATGTAACAATGACAATATCTGGTTTTACTGTGTCAATCATCTCATCAAATTGACTTGCAAGAAATGTACGAATAGGTTCTACACCATATTTTTCTTGCAGTAACTTATTTGCATAATTTAGCCTAGTTTGATTAGAATCACAAAATGCGATTAAATCACAAGTCTCTTGAAAATCACGTACCATTGCACGATAAAAAAACTCTGCGCGACCGCCTGTACCAACAAGAACATACTTTTTCTTCATCGTAAACACTCCTAGTATATTGTAATCGTTACCAAAATGTGATACTGTAATAACAACGTTGTTAAAATTATAATAGATACTACTTTAAATAGCAACAATGAATTTTTTAATGCTTATCAGAAAGGAGAATATATGTGGCGAAAATGCTTATAGGAACTGGCATTACTCTTGTTATTGTAAGTATACTGACCGGAATCTTACATGGTGACTTTTGGGAGTTCATCTTATTTTCTGTTAGCGGCGTCTCTTTTGCTATGATAT
>JAJUGF010000331.1 GCA_029268495.1 Gracilibacillus sp. | reverse complement strand
AGTAGAACGTGCGAATGAGCGTGAATATGGTAGAGCAGAAATCAATGTAAAAGAAGGTTCTGTTCTATTTGAAGGAACACCTAAAGACCAAATTGTTTGGATGAGCCACAGTGATAAAATTATTACACCACCTGAAGGATTCGAAATTGAAGCAACAAGTACTTCTACACCTGTAGCTGCAATGCGCCATTCAGAGAAGCAATTCTATGGTGTGCAATTCCACCCAGAAGTTCGTAACTCAGAATACGGAAATGATTTATTAAAAACTTTTGTATTCCAAGCTTGTAAATGTACTGGTGACTGGACAATGGCGAACTTCATTGACATGGAAGTAGATAAGATTCGTGAACTTGTTGGGGATCGTAAAGTATTATGTGCATTAAGTGGGGGCGTAGATTCTTCTGTTGTTGCTGCATTAATTCATAAAGCAATCGGTGACCAATTAACATGTATCTTTGTAGATCATGGCTTATTACGTAAAGACGAAGCAGAAACGGTTATGCACACATTCCGTGATGTATTCCATATGAATATCATTAAAGTAGATGCACAAGAACGCTTTATGAATAAATTACGTGGTGTATCAGATCCAGAACAAAAACGCAAAATCATTGGTAATGAATTCATCTATGTATTTGATGATGAAGCAGCTAAATTAAAAGATGTAGATTTCTTAGCACAAGGAACACTTTACACAGATATCGTGGAAAGTGGTACAGACACAGCACAAACGATTAAATCACACCATAATGTTGGTGGATTACCAGAAGATATGGAATTCGAATTAATTGAGCCATTAAATACATTATTTAAAGATGAAGTACGTGCACTTGGTTCAGAATTAGGTGTACCTGATGAGATTGTATGGCGTCAACCATTCCCAGGACCAGGACTTGGTATTCGTGTACTTGGTGAAATTACAGAAGAAAAATTAGAAATTGTACGTGAATCTGATGCGATTTTACGTGATGAAATTAAAAAAGCTGGATTAGATCGTGACATCTGGCAATACTTCACTGTATTACCTGATATTAGAAGTGTTGGAGTAATGGGTGATGCGAGAACATATGATTATGCAATAGGTATTCGTGCAGTAACATCCATTGATGGTATGACATCTGACTGGGCTCGTATTCCATGGGATGTACTCGAAAAAATCTCTGTACGTATTGTTAATGAAGTGGATCATATTAACCGCGTACTGTATGACGTGACGAGCAAGCCGCCTGCTACTATAGAGTGGGAGTAGTAGAAGGAGAGCGGAAACCCCTTTGTTTATAAGGGTTTCGGCTCTTTTCCCTATTGTCATTGCATTGTTATTGCATTATTTGTTTCTAAGTCCTTACGCAAATATTGAACTGTGAATTGATTTTTGGGAGAAGTATCTTTATTTTCAGTTGCAGTTTGATAAGACAATATACCTTTTAGTTTATGAGCGACCTCAAAATTACTGTTTGGATACAAATGTCCATAGGTGCCGAGTGTCGTTTCAATATCTTCATGTCCTAGGCGATCTTTAATAATTAATGGGTTTTCTCCCATACTAATAAGCAGAGAAGCGTGAGAATGTCTTAAAGCATGTAATCTTATTCGATGAACCCCAGCCTTTTTTGAATAACGTGTAATGGCATTTGCTAACGTATGCTTTTGTGTAGGGATACCATTATAGCTCATCACAAAATTGGTTTGGACGATAGATTGCTGCTTTTCCTTCCATTCGTGGAGTAACATTAATGTATCCTCATCTAATGCAATATGACGGACACTAGCTTTTGTTTTTGGTTCTACAAAAGAATAGTTATCTAAATTCTTATAGTAAAGTGTTTTATTGATTGATAACAAACCTTTGTCAAAGTCAATATCTTCCCATTGAATCGCAGTGGCTTCTCCAATTCGCATGCCTGTCATAAACAAAAGCCACAATGAAATAAATAAAAAATGTTGATAGTAGTCTTCCTTATAAAAAAGGGAGATGACTTTTTCAAATTCTTCTTTTGTCCAAAAATCTATTTTTGTCTTTGTCTTTTTTACATTTCCAACAATTTTCGATGGATTACT
>JAJUGF010000330.1 GCA_029268495.1 Gracilibacillus sp. | reverse complement strand
TGAGAATGTTGTAGAGATGTCTGATGAAATGTTAGAGAAATTGGTTCTACATGATTTAAATAAAATTATGAAAATAGAAGGAAAGCCAAAGTTTTCTGTAGTGTCTCGTTGGAAAGATGCGATGCCACAATATAGCGTTGGTCATAAGCAATTTGTTGATCGATTAGAAAATGAATTAAAAACGCATTTACCTTCATTGTATGTTGCTGGTAGTTCTTATCGAGGAATTGGTATACCAGATTGTATTGATCAAGCAGAGCAAGTTGTTGAAACAATAGTCGATCAAATGAAACAACAACAGGTGTGATTTCTGAAGTTTAAAGAAATATTTAAAAAGCAAGTTGGAGTTGCTCGCACAAATCCAACTTGCTTTTTTGTCATTTACAGGTAAAGATAATATTACTAAAAAATTGCTGATGATTAGATTCACATATAGCTCATACAATAAAAGATAGAATTGTTGCATATTCATGTGGTAAAAAGTATTGTATAATGTATGAATCTATTTTACTATGATAAAAAGTCTCATATTATTTACCTCGCTTTTTATTGAAAGGGGTTACAAGAGTTGAAGAAGCTATTATTTATCTATTTATTTCTTATTAGTGTATTTGTACTTTATGTGTATAATTATCAGACGAATAATCAAGCAAATAATCAGTGGACAAATAATGAATTAAGAGGAACGTTAGATGAAAGTTATGTCATGGTTACATTTCAATCAGGAATCGATTATTGGAAAAGAGCATTAAAAGGTTTCGAGGATGCTGCTGAAGCATTGAGTGTCTCTGTTGAGTACAGAGGAGCAACTCAATACGATATTCAAGAAGAAATTACTGTATTAGAACAAGTAATTGCGAAGAACCCTGCTGGTATCGCGGTATCTACAATGGATCCTGAAGCATTGAATCCAGTAATTAATAAAGCCGTAGAAGCTGGAATTCCTATTGTCATGTTTGATGCAAATGCACCAAAAAGTAAAGCATATGCATTTTTAGGAACAGATAATTATTATGCTGGAGAGACAGCTGCACATCAAATGGCAAAATTTCTAAACGAAGAAGGGGAAGTAGGCATTATCACACATCCTAATCAATTAAATCACAAGGAGCGTACGGAAGGATTTAGAAACACGATAGCGAATGAATATCCGAAGATGAAGGTTGTAGCAATCAAAGATGGACGTGGTGATCAAATGTCTTCGAAAGAGGCGACAGATGAAATGCTCTCTCTATATCCTAATTTACAAGGTATTTTTGCAACGGAAGCCAATGGTGGTGTAGGTGTAGGTCAATCTATCTTAGAAGCACAGAAGAAAGACAGTGTGCATATCATTAGTTTTGATACAGACAAAGGAACACTTGATATGATTCAAGAAGGTGTCATTTCAGCAACATTAGCTCAAGGGACATGGGAGATGGGATATTGGTCTTTGCAATTCTTATTTCATATTCAACATGATTTAGCCGAGAGTGCTACTAATGACCAAAGGCTTCCTAGATTTGTAGACACTGGAGTAACAGTCGTAACAAAAGAAAATGTAACAGAATATTACCCGAGTGAATAGAGTTGATGCACAATGTTAAAAAAATGGACACAGATTAATAATCTACCTATTCGAGTAAAGCTTATTTCGCATTTTTTACTTATTAGTATCTTACCAATTATTTGTTTAGGGTTATTAGTTAGTTGGACTGTAGAAAGAGTATTAGAAGAAGATGCAAATGAAAATACACAGCAAATTATAAGTAAAGTGAATGAAACATTTGAGTTCTATATTAGCAATATGCAAAGTATTACATACATGATTGCATTTGATGATGATATCAAAGACTTCTTATCAACAGGAAATAAAGATAACAAATATGACATGCAACAATTTTTAAGAAATTTCACAACAATTTCATCAGAAATAGCAGGCATACTTATTGTGAATAAAGATGGAGAATATATTAGTAATGAATTGTATGCATCGCCTATTATTGATTTAACAGAAACAGATTGGTATGAAGCAGCTGTACAAAATAATGGGATATTTCATATTATCGGTAGACCTGATGGAAGAAGATTACTCTCGATTGTAGACTATAAGAATGAAGATGTTGTGACAGTAGTAAGATCTGT
>JAJUGF010000329.1 GCA_029268495.1 Gracilibacillus sp. | reverse complement strand
TTTTGCAACGAGATAATCTCTCGTCATGTAGGAACATCCACCAGGAATACCAGTTTTATTCTCTTTTAAAGTAAATTGCATCACACGATCGACTTGCATATTGTCTAACATGTATGCCCCTTCTGCTAATAACTCAAAAATAAGATCATCTGCTATACTGTCGAGGACAAATATCTCTTTCTCTGCAATACATAACAAATTATTATCAAACGAGGCTCCTGTTATAATGTCTTTGGCCGCTTGTTTTAAGTCAGCTGTCTCATCCACAATGACTGGAGGATTCCCAGCACCTGCGCCAATTGCCTTTTTCCCTGTCTTCAGTAAGCTTTTGACCATTTGCGGTCCACCTGTACCAACTAGTAATCGAACATGTTTGTTTGCTGCAATTTGTTGGACTGTCTCTATTGTCGGCTCTTTGACCATTGTAATTAGATTTGCCGGTCCGCCTGCTTGTGTAGTCGCACGGTTGATTAATTGAACCATTTCTGCTGAAACGTGCTTACTAGATGGATGGACATTAAATACGACTGTGTTCCCACCTGCAATCATTCCAATCCCATTATTTACAATTGTATCAATCGGATTGGTTACAGGAGTAACTGCGCCAATGACACCATATGGCGTTTGTTCGACATATGTAAGACCATGATCACCAGTAAAAGTTTCTGTTTGTAAAATTTCTGTTCCTGGCGTTTTTTCAACAGTTAAGGTTAACTTAGCGACTTTGTCTTCATAATTACCTATCTTCGTTTCTGCTAATACCTTTTGTGCGAAATCATGGACGTTCGCTTTTACTGCTTCTCTAATTGCTGAAATTACACGTTCTCGATCTGCAATGGAGTAAGATTTCATCCATTGTTTTTGTGCCAAATGAGCCTGTTCAATCGCCTCTTCCACATCTTCAAAGACTCCATCTACACTTGAAATAGTTTGTTTTTGAGTTGTTGCATGAGACAATTGTGTCATTTTAATCGGTTTGTTTTTTTCGCTTATCGCACTCTCTACATTTTTCAAGACTGCATTGACAATTGTTTGGATATCTTGTTCATTTAATTGCAACGTCATTTATCCTCCTTTCTGTAATTGTTCCATCACGCGTTTTGTGACTTTTGCAACAATTTCTTCAATCACTGCTTGTTTTGATGATGCTTCTTGCTTCGGTTGGATTTCACATGGTGGAACGCCACCTGTCTTAATTCCCATGCGATTCCGTAACTCAATTAAATCCGAGATTTGGTTACAGTTAAGTTCATTTGCTTTATTTAAAATATTTGTGGAGTATGTAAGCATTAAGGCATAATGCTCTAATGATTCCATCCGATAATATGCTTCAATTAGATCTCTACCCCAAGTCAATGCACCATGATTTGCTAATAATACAGCATGATGGTCTTTAATAAATGGTGTAATCGAATCAGGTACTTCTTCTGTACTTGGTGTCGCATATGGCGCAACAGGCACCCGACCTAATAAAACAACCGCTTCAGGTGAGACAGGTTTTTCAAGGCTGATTCCAGCAATCGCATAAGATGTAGCTACAGGTGGGTGTGCATGCACCACAGCATTTGTTTCTTCACTTTCTTTATATACGCGAAGATGCATCTTCACTTCTGATGATGGTTTACGATTGCCAGCTAAAATTTTGCCATCTAAATTCATTTTCACCATCATATCTGGTGTCATGAATCCTTTACTCACACCTGTTGGCGTTGTCCAAATCGTATCAGGTCCTACTCTTACGGAAATGTTCCCATCATTTGCTGCAACGAAATTCTTATTGTATACCCTTTTTCCTATATCACATATTAATTTCTTCGCTTCAAAGTCACTATAATATTTCTTTTGATACATGTTGTCGTCACCTCCCTTAAAGAGATTGAAAAAAAATTACTCAAAGATTGCTTTTAGATTGTCTTGATAAGATGGATAGACAATCCCTTTTTCTGTAATAATTGCAGTAATCAAGGAATGATCTGTCACATCAAACGCAGGATTGTATGTCTTCACATTCTCTGGCGCCATTGGTTCACTGTACCATTTCGCCTTGATTTCTTCTTCTGGACGTAATTCGATTTCAATCTCTTCACCTGTCTTCGTATCCAGGTCAATCGTAGATAATGGTGCACATACATAGAATGGAATTCCGTAATGTTTTGCC
>JAJUGF010000328.1 GCA_029268495.1 Gracilibacillus sp. | reverse complement strand
TTAATATTGATGGATTCCCTTATTGTTAGTACAGCGATATTTATTGCTTCATGGATTGTATATCCTAATACGAACTTTGAGGCACAATCTGTTCTACTAATAAGTGCCATTGCTTTATTGGTATTCCATCATCTCTTTGCATTTGTATATAAGCTTTATCATAAAGTTTGGGCGTATGCGAGTGTAAGTGAATTGATGGCAATTGTAAAAGCAATTACACTTTCGATTGTTGCGGCAGGATTCGTTCAATATCTAATTAATGATTTCGCATTATTACGTCGTGCGTTAATAGTCACATGGCTACTACATATCATCTTAATCGGTGGTTCACGCTTTATGTGGCGTGTGGTACGTGACAGATATATTAATGACACAAAGGATAAAAAGCGTACATTAATTGTCGGAGCTGGCGCTGCAGGTGCGATGATTGCTAGACAATTAAAAGCGGAACAACATCATAATGATCTATGCCCAATCGCATTTATCGATGATGATTTAACGAAGCAGAAAATGCAACTCTATAACATTCCTGTTGCAGGTGGGTCTAAAGATATCCCTGCTATTGTAAAAGAGTTAGAGATTGAACATATCATTATCGCCATTCCTTCCTTAACACAAGGTGCATTAACAGAAATTGTCGCACAATGTAATAGTACGAATGCCAAAGTACAAATGATTCCAAAAATAGAAGATATCGTATCAGGTAAAGTATCTGTCAGTGCACTGAAGAATGTGGATGTAGAGGATGTATTAGGTAGAGCGCCAGTAGAGCTAGATATTAATGCAATTTCTGAATATGTAACAGACAACACTGTCATGGTTACAGGTGCTGGTGGATCGATAGGTTCAGAGATTTGCCGCCAATTAATGCGATTCACACCTAGTAGAATCTTACTTGTTGGTCATGGTGAATTCAGTATTTATTCCATCGATATGGAATTACGTCAAAAATACGGTCAAACTGAAATTGAAATTATACCAATTATTGCTGATGTCCAAGACCGTGCGCGTATATTTGATATCGTAAATGAGTACAAGCCAGAGATTATCTACCATGCAGCAGCGCATAAGCATGTACCATTAATGGAGTACAATCCACATGAAGCAGTGAAGAACAATGTGATTGGAACGAAGAATGTAGCAGAGGCTGCAGATGCATTTGGTATTCATACATTTGTGTTAGTATCGACAGACAAAGCGGTGAATCCAACAAATGTAATGGGCGCAACAAAGCGTGTCGCAGAAATGGTGATTCAAGATTTGGCTTCACGTAGTCAGACGAAATTCGTTGCGGTACGATTTGGAAATGTATTAGGAAGCCGTGGTAGTGTGATACCACTGTTCAAAAAGCAAATTGAACAAGGTGGACCTGTCACTGTCACACATCCAGATATGACGAGATATTTTATGACAATCCCAGAAGCATCGAGACTAGTAATTCAAGCAGGAACATTAGCAAGAGGTGGAGAAATTTTCGTCCTTGATATGGGAGAACCAGTCAAGATTGTCGATCTAGCTAAAAATCTAATCAAATTATCAGGTTACAATGAATCAGATATTGAAATTAAGTTCTCTGGTATTAGACCCGGTGAGAAAATGTATGAAGAATTACTCGGAGAAGATGAAGTACATCCTGAAGCAGTATATGAAAAGATATATGTTGGAAAGACAGTCGATGTGCATGGACATATATTACTTGATTTAATCGCTAGTTTCCAAGAGTTATCGAATGTAGAGTTAAAGGACAAGTTGATGGACATTGTCTATGGGCGTATTTTAGACGATGTAGATGCAGAATTTGCGAAATAAAGAAGAACATTGTTGATACCAATCGATTTCTAGATTGCTAGTTGTCGATTGGTATACACATGTGAGATGAATCAACAGAGTTATTGAGAGAAAAAGAAGGAATGAATCTATTATTTCTTTTTCTCGCAGTAATTCAGATGAACGTATAAGAATGGTGATGTCTCTTTACCGATATCAATAGAGGCACTCGGTCATGCTGTGGGTGTTAGGGGCACCTTAGACGCTAGTCGTCGGTAGTAGGATGTGAGGTGGGGTTGGATGCCCCCTTTATTAATTATTGATATAAAAGTATATTTGAAATTAGATTGACATCATGGAGTTAGCTATTAAAGATAGGAGCTTACATATGA
>JAJUGF010000327.1 GCA_029268495.1 Gracilibacillus sp. | reverse complement strand
TGATCCCATTGTTTAATATCATCTTGCATATTAATTTCTTGTGCTTTCCAAAAGTTAGAGAGTAATGTTTGATACAAATCATACATTTGAGGATAAGCAATGTCATTCCAGTTTAATAAACCAGAAGATTCTCCATTGATAGTACCTGTTGACTTATTTGGATAAGTAGGGTTTAATAGTTTAATTTTTGATAATGGTTGATGAATGTCAGCCATGTAGAATCCTCCTTTACTACACTCGAAAAAATAGTGCATTCGTTCAATTAAGGGAGAAGCAAAGCCATAACATTAGCTATGGCATGCTTCACATTCTTCAATTTCTGTCTGTGATGTACTACGAACGTAATAAGTTGTTTTTAGTTTATTTTCCCATGCAGCAACATGTAAATTTAATAAATCTTTTGCTTTAATATCATGACGTACATAGAAGTTAAAGCTGATTGCTTGATCAATATGACGTTGACGTTTGGCATTTTGTTTAATGCTCCATACTTGATCTAATTCATGACGTGCACGACGATAATAGTTGTATGTTACATGATCTAAGTCTGGTGCAGTAACTTTAAATTTAAAATTTTTCTTTTCTTCAGCAAATTCAACAGCGTACAACGGGTCAATTCCATCTGTTGAACCACCAATTTTAGCAGTAGAAGAGTTCGGAGCAACAGCCATCAACCACCCATTGCGAATTCCGTTCGTTTTTACTTCTTCTCTTAATTCATTCCATCGGTCTGATTCATAATTACGACGATCGAAGTAGACACCTGTGTGCCATTCAGAGCCTTCAAATTCAGAATAAGCTCCTTTTTCTTTTGCTAGTTCCATAGATGCCTTGATTGTATAGTAAGCAATATCTTCATATACTTTATCAGCATATGCAACAGCTTCTTCTGATTCCCAATGAATACTCTCTAATGCAAGAAGGTGGTGCCAACCAAATGTACCTAAACCAACAGCACGATATTTTTTGTTCGTCATCTCAGCTTGTCCTACACTAATTGTATTTAGGTCGATAACATTGTCTAACATGCGAACTTGAATCTTAATTAATCGATCTAATACGTTACTACGTACAGCATTTGGTAAATTAACGGATGACAAGTTACATACAACAAAATCGCCAGGTTTACGAATAATAACGATATTTCCATCTTCATCGATATACTCTTTAGAAATCGTTGTTGGTGACATATTTTGTGCAATTTCTGTACACAGGTTACTACAGTAAATAGATGTACGACCAATTCCACGTTTGTGTTTATTTGGGTTTTGACGATTTACTTCATCACGATAGAACATATATGGTGTACCAGTTTCTAATTGAGCAATCATAATACGTGCCATAATATCCATTGCACGGTATGTTTTTCTTGGTAGAAGAGGATGATTCACTGCTTCCCAATATTTTTCTGAGAAGTATTTGTTATCTACTTCATCATAAAAGTCTTCTAAACCGAGTGCGTTTCCTTCTGCATCTTTCCATCCCATGATTTGTTTTACTTGGTGTGGACAGAATGTATGCCATTCTCCAATACTTTTTCCTGCTTCGTCTTTTGTAAGAAGTTGTTCCATAAACAAATCAGGTATGGATACACCAGTGAAAATGTCATGTGCTTTTCGGCGCTCATCCCCATTGTTTGTTTTAAGGTCTAAGAAACCATTCATAATATCTTTATGGAATACATCTAAGTAAATAGCAACAGCACCTTGACGCTGACCTAATTGATCCACACTAACAGCAGTGTCATTAATCAATCGAATCCATGGTACGACACCAGATGAATTTCCTTTGAATTTCTTAATATCAGATCCTAATGCTCTGACCTTTCCATAATAAATACCTATACCACCGCCGTCTTTACTTAAACGTGCGATATCCCAGTTATTTAAGTAAATACCGTCTAATGAGTCATCTACAGTATCAATAAAGCAAGAAGAAAGTTGTCCGTAGCTTTTCCCAGCATTCGATAAAGTAGGTGTTGCAACTGTCATATATAAATGGCTTAATGCCCAGTAAGCTTCTTTAATTAATGCTACTCGTTGTTCTTTTGCTTCATTTTTCATAAGCGTCATCGCGATAACCATAAATCGTTCTTGTGGCAATTCATATAAGTTACGATTGTGATCTCTAGCTAAATAGCGATCAGCTAAAAGGAATAAACCAATATAATTAAATAATTCATCGCGTTCAGGTACGATAGCTTTTTCTAATTCATTCACTTCTTCTTCAGAATAACTAGCT
>JAJUGF010000326.1 GCA_029268495.1 Gracilibacillus sp. | reverse complement strand
TCCATGCTATTAGATGATTCGAAAGAGGATTTAAATAAACGTATGCTTTGTACATTCAAAGGTGCACCCCATTTCTTTCAAAACGGTGTAGATATGGATGAAATTCTAGCTTCTAATCCTGACAGATTCAGAATGCTAAGAGCTTTTTGGAAATTATCTTTTATAAAGATTGATGATGAAGAAAACAAGGCTCTGATTGATATTATTCTTAAAAATAATGAACAGAATTTACTACATCAAAGAAATATATTCAAAGAAAATGATAAAGCCCATCAACGCGTTCAACAAATGGTCACACAGGACTACAAGGTAGAATCGAACAAAATTTTATCTTTATGCAATGGAGTAGATGGCGCATTAAAACACGAAATGGCCATAGAGGTTGGGATACTTGACTATATTTCAAATAGAAAAGGAAATACCTTTGGTTATTGGGATTATTTATCACATCAAGTTGTCGCTTCCCCATTTAAGCCAATTGATTATATGGATAAAATGGATATTTTCGGTTACAAGTACATTCCTAATTTCCAAACAAAATCGCAATATTTAGTAATAGAAGTAAAAAAGGATATAGCCAATGTAGATGATATTAATCAAGTAATGAAGTATGTAGATTGGGTGAATCAAGAATATAGTTTCGGTGATTACAATATGATTCAAGCATATTTAGTTGCCTATGATTTTACAGCTGAGTCAATTAAACACAAAGAAACCATAGCAAAACGCAATTTTATTAAAGGAAGACGACCAGTAACATCTATGGAATGGGACAACTTGATATTATATAAATATAGATTTGATGTAACAACTAATGAATTGATATTTCAAAATGTATGATACAAAAAAAGGTGCTGACAACGACCTCAATGATATCAGCACCTTTTTTAGTTTTTTCATTACACATTCTCTACTTGCTAGAATCCTATTACTAATTTAACGCATACCCTCTCAACTCCAAAACCGTCCGCTCGATATCCACAAACCCATCCTCCGTTACTGCCATATATCCTTCGCGTTGTGCAATTGTCATTGTCTTACCAACACTTAATCTACTCGGCTTATGTAGCATGAGTCCTCTTATTCTCGCATCCTCTAACACTGCATCCATTGCTTTATTTCGAAATGCCTTTAGATCATCGACATCTTTCGCCTTTACTTTGACACGAAGTACATGTTCTTCTAATTGGAAGTAATAATTTTTTCCTAGTTGCGGTTTCCACCAAAATCCCCAAAAGCCACCTTTTGGATTCGCTACATAGCCCCAATCGCCATCTATATATTGTTGTAGTGCTTGATAAAAGCCTTGCCATTGAAAACTTCCCCACACTGTGACAGGCATTGTTTTGTAGCCCATTACTTTCTGCTCAATTTCTTCTAAATAATGTAGATAATCTAAATAAATGGCGTGAGTCACACCATTTTCCTTTCCACGACGCAATACTTCTAGAATTTCTGTACGCGTGAATGGCAAATATCCCGCAGATTTGACAGAATGGTAATTGCTTTGATCTGCAATTTTGAAATAAATCGGCAGTTGGATAAGTGTCGGATAATATGTAGCTACTGCCTCTTTGTAACGTTCTAATTGATTCGAGTGATTCTTTGTAAATGTTTTATCTTCAATTAAAATAGCATATGTATCATTGATTATTGCTAGCACATCTAATGATTGGAATTGTCTCGTAATCTCCACTTTTTCTACTGTTGGCACAGGAATATTGTGCATGTGGAAGATTGTCGAAACAAAATCTACTGCTGCTTCATGCAACTCTTTATCTACCGAACGATATACATCTTCACACCATGACAATAACCAACATAGAAAGGCATCTTGTGACAGTTCGCTTGTCGCAAACGCAAATAAGTTCGGCTGTTTCTTATATGCTGCCTCACTATCTCTTGCCTCTTGTAAAAGTAATTCGACATCATGATTGCCTTGATAGTCTTCCCAATACCCTCTAGCTAAGATGGACTGGTAATGACTTTTTGGAAACAATAGCTTCGATGTCATATCCAATATTCTCCCTTGCTCATTTGGATACAAAAGTAATAGTTGATTTTCCCCTTGTTGTGCAATAATCTCTGGTAATGGTTCATCCCTTTTCATATAGTTACAATGAGTATTCTGACATTGATAGACAATCGCGCTATCTAGTAAAATATCACCATTACTTAATTCGTTTACTATTTCCCAATCCTTTTCCTCCATATTGCTATGACACTTCGGACATTTCTTGTTTTTAT
>JAJUGF010000325.1 GCA_029268495.1 Gracilibacillus sp. | reverse complement strand
TAACATTTTTAATGATTGGTTTTGGGTTATTGCGTACAGAGCAATCTGCATGGTGGAATGTACTTGCATGGACAACACGTAACTCTGCTACATTTGCACCAGTTGTCGCTGCATTATTCTGGCCGCTTGTGAACAGGTCTGCAGTTGTTAGTTCTTTATTTGCAGGCTTTGCGTCAGGTTTAACATGGTATCATTTAGGTGGATGGCATCCAAGTGAATTTTTCTTGAATGTTCACCCTGTATGGATAGGAATGTCTACAAATATTCTTGTACTTGTCATTGTTACACTAGTAATGCAAGCATCTAAATCTACATTTGTGTGGCGTACAAGTCCGAAGACACTAGCAACAGTAATTGGCGCAATTGTAGTTAGTGTGATTACATTAAGCCTATCATCGACATTATATGAGCTTGGATTACTAGGGTTGTTTGGTTTTGTATCGATTCTAAGTATTTTTATTCTATGTATTCAAGTCATCCAATTAGACGAACAAGAAGAGAATGTATTACATGTAGCTCAATAATATACATGAACAGAAACAACCTGAATTATCCATTCAGGTTGTTTCACGTTGTATCAATGTAGTATCAATATATACTTTTTTTGGAATATCTCGATCATCTTTCAGCCGTTCAACTAAAAGATCTACAGCTGTTTTTCCCATCCATTCCTTTTCGATTCGAATCGTAGACAATGCGGGATAGACATATTTTGATACACTAATATCATTTATACCGATTATTCTACAATCATCTGGTATTTTAATTGATGCTTCATGTAATGCTTTTATCGCACCTATCGCAAGTGGATCATTTGCTGCGACAAAGCCGATATTTGTTACTTTATTTGACTTTAAAAATGTCTGCATTGCTTCATAACCATTGGTGATATGATAATTTGTTTCAATAAAAAGCTTTTCATTATAGCAATTCTTCTTTACCAACATTTTTCGCATTGCTTTTTCTCGTATATCCTCTTTGCCACCAATAAATCCAATCTGAGTGATTCCTTGTGTCATCAAGTGTTCGACAGCTTGACGAATGACAGAAGAGAAGTCTACTAAAACCGCATCACAACCAGCATTCTCAGTATCTGAATCTACTAATACGACATTGCATGATTTCTGCTTCATTAGTGTAATTTCTGTTGTCGTAAATCGTCCAACAGCAATCACGCCGTCAATTGTGTTAGGAATACTCTCTAATTCGTCTCGCGTGAATTTTTGTAATTGAATATGATGTTTCTCTGCTCTTTCTTCAATTCCATGTCGTATCGCCATATAGTAAAGGTCAGATAATTCTTCTGATTCTGTGACCCAATGAATAAATGCAACACGCCTGTATAATTTTTTTCTTGAAGTATTTTTGCTATAAGATAGTGATTCCGCGATTTCAAATATGCGCTTTTTTGTCTCTTCACTTACAGATAAAGTACTATCATAATTGAGCACTCGAGAAACCGTTGCAATCGATACATTCGCTTTTTGTGCAATATCTTTTATTGTAGTCATAAGAGTCCTCTTTTCACTTTTAGTAAAACTAGAGTAAAATTTAACTTGATTATTTTTACTAATTATTATATCCTTTGATTAATGATTCGTCTACCACAATTTCAAGGAGGTATGATTGTATTGAATTTATATAAAGAAAAACTAATTTATCAAGCACCAGAAAATGGGTATCCAGAATGGAATAATAATCCGGAAATTTTCCAAATCAATAGAATGGAAGCGCATGCAGGTGTGGTTCCTTATGCTACAATTGACGATGCTTTGGCTGGTGATCAACAGCGATCTTCGAATTGGATGTCACTTAATGGGAAATGGCATTTTCGCTTTGCGGAAAATCCTGATGCAAAAATCAGTCGTTTTTATGAAGAAGATGTTTCTTCATGGGATAAGATTCAGGTGCCTGCACATTGGCAATTGGAAGGATACGATTATCCACAATATGTGAATACAAGGTATCCATGGATAGAGCATGATGATATCGAAGCACCATTCGCGCCAACGAATTATAATCCTGTTGGTCAATATGTTACAACTTTTACGTTACCAGATGATTGGGAAGAGAAGCCTGTGATTCTCCATTTTGCTGGCGTGGAATCTGCTTTTTATGTATGGATTAATGGTGAGCTTGTAGGATATAGTGAAGATACGTTTACACCTGCAGAGTTTAATATCACACCATATTTAAAAAGTGGTGAGAATAAGCTCGCAGTGGAAGTGTATAGATGGTGTGATGCGAGTTGGCT
>JAJUGF010000324.1 GCA_029268495.1 Gracilibacillus sp. | reverse complement strand
GGAACAACACATAATACCCCTATCATTACAATAACCGCTAGAATTGCATATAATACAATCACACCAAATAGTTCTATTGCTTGATAAGAACTAAAGAATTTTTCTACATTCATCACATACAAAAAGGAAAATTGCAACATGTGTTCAAGGACTTTTGGTAAATCGACTGCTTCCATTAAGAAATAAGGTACAGCAAAAATACTTCCACTAATAATTAACGATACAAATGAATTTTTACAAAGTGCAGAAACAAGTACAATCGTAAAGGCAAACGCACATGCACCCAATAAATGAAACCCTAATTCTATTAAATGAAATTCAAGCATGGTAAAACTAAATGGAGAGAAATAATATTTAAAAGAATATTGAATGGCAGTATCCCATCCATTATCACTAAATTGAATCCCATTCCAAATAAGATTAAAAATCTCCCAACCAAGTACAACAGCGACAGTATACACAAAAGCAGCTGCTAACTTTGCATACACAATCGGCTTCCTTCCTTTTTTCGCACTTAATATGTAATTGTCTACACCTGTATAATGCTCTTGTGTAAATGTTGTAGCAAGTCCAATTAACAACATTGCACCAGTTATCATAATAGAAAAAAAGCTTGCATAATCAATTGTCTCTATTGGCCCCTTATTATATGCAAAGTAACTTGTATCAATTTGCTCATGCATACTTTTTTCATGTTTTGCAGCAATACTATTCTTCGCATCTAACTCTTGAATAAGTTCCACTTTATTTTGCTCTATTTGGGAACCATATGTGATAGATTCATAGACACCCATCAATGTCCATTCATTATCAGTTAATTGTATACCTTCTTCTGCATACAATTTTTCATTTAACACTTCTACTTCCTTTTGCGCTAGCGCTAACTTTTCTTCTGTGATAGTACCTTCAAAAGATTGATACACTTCCCTTTCCTCTGCCGCACCATGATAATAAGTAAAACCAGTTGAAAATAAGACAAGAACAAAAAAGACAATATAGATTATTTTTTGACTAAATAGTTTGTATAATTCCATTTGAAACAACGCCATTTATGCTACCTCCTCATCGAAATAATACAAATATAAATCTTCTAAATTTGGTTGTACCGCAACTGCATGTGGGGATGGCATTGTATCGCTGATAATTCTAAGTTCCATTCCTGCTTCTGTTTTTACAATATTACCAACTTTATAGGATTGTTGGAATGCTGGGATTTCCATTTCATTAGACACTATCACTTTCCATACTTTTTGTTCTAATTCCTTAAGTAACAATTGTGGAGATTCTTTTTGAATTAATCTACCATCTTTTAAAATAATCACTTCTTTTGCAATAAACTCGATATCTGAAACGATATGTGTCGATAATAAAACAATCCGATTGGATGCAATAGTAGAAAGTAAATTTCGAAACCGAATTCGTTCTTTCGGATCAAGTCCTGCAGTAGGTTCATCCACAATTAATATTTTAGGATCATTTAACAGTGCTTGTGCAATACCCACTCGTCTTTTCATTCCACCTGAGAATTTACCTACTTTCTCTTTTCTCCTGTCATATAATCCGACAAGTTCTAACGTTTCTTTCACCTTTACTTTCGCTTCTTTCTTCGACAGTCCTTTCAATGTTGCAATATAATGAAGAAATTTCTCTGCTGTAAATTGTTTATATAGCCCAACATGCTGGGGTAAATAACCGATTAAATCACGGTATTGATGATCCATGATTGTGATATCTCTGCCATCATAGTAAATATTCCCTTCTGACGGCCTCATCACATTTGCTATAATTCGCATCAGTGTCGTCTTTCCTGAACCATTTGCACCTAAAATACCATATACTCCAGTAGTAAATTCCAAATTTAATGATTGTAATACTTGTTTTTTTCCAAATACTTTTGTCAAATTACTCACTAATAAGCTCATATGTCCAATTCCTTTCATACATATTCTTCATTTTCCATGCAATATAAATCGATGCGATTACAATAATCGCTATATAAAATAATCCATTTATCATTTCTAATTCTTCACGTATGTCTTCAATAGAAATAGTTATAATAAAACATGACCAAATAACGATACTTGAAATAATAGAGATTATCGGTTTGGCTTTAGAAAATATCCACAAAAGAATTGCTGCAATGACAGTGAATGGTGTCAACCAATAAAGCATCAACTGCAACACGTTCACTTCCTGTCTCAATAATAGAAAAACAATAGTTAAGCACAGATTAATTACTATATTGAGGCAGCCCACAATAACCATTCTTGCTAATAAAATTTC
>JAJUGF010000323.1 GCA_029268495.1 Gracilibacillus sp. | reverse complement strand
GGGCAGTCCAAACACAAGATGCAGAGCGAGCCTCAGCTGTTTTTGATACGAAAAAAGAAGCAATCGATCGCGCAAAAGAAATAGCAAACAATAAAGGGACATCTGTGATTATTCATAATAAGGATGGGTCTATTTCTGGGTGAGAAATGACTAGTACACATAGCTTCTGAGAGCAATCTATGCTTACAGAAGCTAGTGTATTTTCCCATTAATTCAACTCCGGATACACCACTGTCTCATCCTTTTCGACTACTGGAATTGCGCCCCATTTACCTAATTCATGCAGCACCTGTTCACTTTTTCCGTCACGATTTGGAATGAGATGAATGACTTCATACCCTTTTACCGTCAAATCATTACTAATAATCAATCGATGACACCTTGATGGATGACGTTCCGAACACATAATCACACAACAATGCTCTTTCATTAAAGAAAGTAATGATTCTCTTCCCTGCTTAAACAAATCTGTTAGCGTATAATCGGCATAATTGTGGAAAGAACGATTCTCCCATCCTGCATTTAATCTTTCACCAATTTGGCTAGATAACTTTCTTCTTCCACCCAATTTTTCTAAATGCACATAGGTAATTCCTGCATCGTGAAGCCATCGTTCGATTTGGTCTTTGTTAAAATGCGGGCTGCGATTACTTCCAGGTAGTGCTCTAATATCTACCACACAATCAATCGAGCATGACTCTAACATTGTCACAAATTGTTCCTGCGTATGGTTATAATGGCCAACGGTATATAGTTTCAACTTCCTACCCCTCTTTCCTATCAAAAGTTCTCTATATACCTTTTCCCTACTCATTATTCTTTTAATCAGCCATTACTTTTTGCTAAATGTAGTAAGTATCCAAAGGTACAGTCCGATTCCTACAAAGGTGATCGTTGTACTTAAAATAAGCTGTGTTTCCTCTTGCAAGGAAGTGATACTAAGGACATATTCTGGGACAATTAGTAATAAAGTGATGATAATGAGCGCAATAGTTTTGGCCCAAATCGATATCCCTATCAGTAAACCAACCATTAATAGACCAATTACGATACTTCCCGTTTGGCCAAAGTGAATCACTGGTGTGGCGATCGCTTTGTTAAGATAAATCAATCCAATAAATAAAACCATCGGCAATAATGCTATTCCGACGTATACCATGATTTGTTTGGTAAGAGATGTGACTGTAGAAATATACTTAAAACCAATCAAAATTGTAGCGATAAAAATCGCCGCAATCGTGATATGCCCAATCATTTCAAGAATAGAATATGCAAGGTTACCATTCAATAGGTCTAGAAACACCGTAAAAGAAAAAGATCCAAAAACAACCACACAAATATACTTGAACATTGTACGATAATCGACAACCATCTCATCAGAAATCATCTTCATATATTCTTTTCGTGAGTTTCCAATAATTTTATCAACTGATTTTCCATTCTTTTCTGCTTCAGATAAATGATTTTCTAACTCTTCAACAATTGCATCTATCTCATCTGATTTTTTTCCACTTGAAAATAAATAGATTCGTAAGTTATCCAAAAAATCTTGACTCTTTCTCGAAAGCTGCATATTATTTTCCATCTAGTCTCTCTCCTTTTTGAGTTTCTTCTGATTGATTCTCTAGCACATTATTCACACTGTCCTGTAACGTTGCCCAACGATCCATAAAGTTTTGCAACTCTTCTTCCCCCTTCGTTGTTAAAGAGTAATATTTTCTTTTCGGACCAGCTGTCGATTTTTTTAATGTGGAAGTAACAAGTTCTTCTTTCTGCATCCGCATCAATAATGGATAAATAGTCCCTTCACTAAAAGACTCGAATCCATAACTGTCTAGCGTCTCTGCCAGTTCATATCCATACACTTCTTTTCCTTTTATGATTGCTAAAATACAACCATCAATAATCCCTTTTAACATTTGGGTAGATGACACATTTCTCTCTCCTTACTCTCCAGTAACTTGTAATACAAGGTATATAGATATTAGATATCTTGCATTACATGGTAATGATAGATATAGTATAATACTAATTATCTTGCATTACAAGATATATTTTTTATCGTCTTGTATTGTTTTGTCTTTTAATCTTCGCCCTTGACAATTTTAGTTAATTATGAGATGATTAATCAGTTAGAAAAAAGGAAGTAACAAATAAGTGTAGCTGGCATTCTACTTGTATTTTCGGAAGATGCTTACTCACACTGGCGCGACTTCGGGGTCGCAAGGACGTAAGAGCAGGTAGGGCTTACGTTGCTTAAGTTAAAAATCCCAGTGGAATATTT
>JAJUGF010000322.1 GCA_029268495.1 Gracilibacillus sp. | reverse complement strand
AAGATCCAGTCGGTAAAATATGGGAGTTAGCAGATCCTGTTGTTTCCCCTGCTTATACAAGCGGATTAGACGGCACACCAAATGAAGTGAAATTGAAGTATTTGGCTGACAACAATTTTGCTGACTTAAAAGGTGAAGCATTAAAACAAGCGATTTCTGAGTACATTACAAACAAAGAAGACGACCTTGTCGGAGCAATGGAAGCCCAAGGAACAACACCACGCCAATTGACAGATTTAATCGGGTCCTTATCCGACTTAACATCAGGAAGCGGCGACAAAGGAACACCAATGATCTACATCCAAGGATACTTTGATAACTATACAAAGTGAAATACAAAAGCGGAAACGTCCGCTTAGAAACGTAGTAGCTGGAGCGCATCAACAGAAATAAAGGAATCACGACGAGGTACGAGTCGATGATGACTTATTGATCGTTGATTCGCGAAGCTACCTAGTTTCTGGACGTTGCAGCTGGACGATACAAAAGCGAAAACGTCCGCTTAGAAACGAAAAAGACTAGAACAAAGAAAGGAATTAACCTTCCCTATGTTCTAGCCTTTTTTTCTATCCTTTAATCAATATATTTATATTCCATCAGCATTTTTAATCTATCAATCTGGTCTTGTAATTGTTCTCCAGTATTGGTTTCTCTTACTTTCTTTCGTTCTAATTCTTTATCCACGACACGCTTTACTGATAAAACATCTGCACCATTTTCTATCATTTCTGCTTTCGAATTGAATTGTTGGTGCGCAACTAATTGCATGCCAAAAGAATTATACAGTAAAGTATATCCTGCTATTCCTGTTGTCGATTGGTAAGCTTTTGAGAAGCCCCCATCAATCACAATCATCTTACCATTTGCCTTAATCGGATTCTCTCCTTCAATCTCCTTCACAGGTGTATGACCATTAATAATATGTCCTTTATCAGGATCCAAATCAAATTCTGTTAAAATGCGACGACACACCTCCTCGTCTTCTCTCAAATAATAATAAGGGTTTTTCACTTCTTTATGTGTATGCTTATCTGCAATAAAATAGCGCTCAAATGTAGTCATGGCACGTTTTCCAAATAGTGAGGAATACTCCCCTGTCCATAAGTACCATACCATATCTGTAGCTAAATCATCTGTCACGTCGCGATGTGAAAAGGCATAACGCAAAAAGGATTCGAATGTATCAAGCAATGCGCGTCCTTTATAGACTGTCCCTTCTATTTCCATTGAGGCAAGTTCTCCTGACTCGTTAAGTGGAATACAACCATGGATGAGTAAGTTCCCATTGTAAGGTAAATAAAGGCTACCTTTTTTCATCAAAAATTTCATATGTCTAGCTAGCTTCTCGGAATGTTGGACAGAAACTAGTAATTTATGAATGACTTCTTCCTCTTCGTCTAATAACGCTGTCGGATTATCTGGATTAATCGTATGGAAACATGTATTTTCTAATGGATACATTGTGTCACCTATAGTGATTTCACCCGTATCATAATTGATTTTTTCTAATACTAAACGATCTTCCATATTGAAAAATGGACGTCTCTTAATAATCGGACTTTCTAATTTGAATTGAATCATCGCAATCGCTTGGTGAATTTTTGTAATTTGTAATGCTTCATGTTCTGATAATGCTTTGTCTTTATGTTGTTTCGGTCTAAATGCTGGATTATCTTCATAATATTTCTCTGCTAATGTTAATAATGGACGTAAATTAATGCCATATACATCTTCAATAATATCCAGGTTGTCATATCTTGCACAAATCCGAATAATATTAGCCAGACATACTTTTGAACCTGCATATGCACCAAGCCACAAAACATCATGATTTCCCCATTGAATATCTACAGAATGATACTGAATGAGCGTATCCATAATTTTATCAGGATCTGGTCCACGGTCATAAATATCGCCGACCACGTGTAGATGATCGACAATTAGTCGTTGGATGGTGTAGGAAAGGCC
Organism: Gracilibacillus sp.; assembly: GCA_029268495.1. Lineage (GTDB taxonomy): Bacteria > Bacillota > Bacilli > Bacillales > Amphibacillaceae > Gracilibacillus > Gracilibacillus marinus. The sequence continues at coordinate 354 of JAJUGF010000322.1, read as the reverse complement.
AGTAATTAATTTATCAGACTGCCCTAATGTAATGATTTGTTGCATGATTTGTTCGTAATATGTCTTTTTATTGGAATATTTATCTGATTTATATAGTAATTCCTCTATTACATAAACAAATTGTTCTGGTAATGCTTTACGTAATTTGGATCTTGTGTATTTAGATGAAGCATATGGAATCAGTGTAATCATGTCACAAATCACTTGTTGATACCATTGGTGCAATGCGTCTTTATTTGTTAGTTGGTTCTTCATTAGTTTGATTTTTTCTTCTGGATAATACACAAGTGTTGCAAACTCATTAATCTGTTGTTCTGTCATTGTATCTTTGAAAATATCTTTGATTTTTTCTTT
>JAJUGF010000321.1 GCA_029268495.1 Gracilibacillus sp. | reverse complement strand
GCAAAAATAGCAGAGCGTGCGCCTACTGCGACTTTCACTTCTTTTTTTTGTATTTTTGTCCATTCATCAAATCTTTCACCTGGTGACAATCCACTATGTAATACAGCTACATCGTCACCAAATCTCCCCTTAAAACGTTTCACCATCTGCGGTGTAAGTGCAATCTCTGGTACTAACACAATCGCTTCTTTCCCGAGTTTAATCACTTTTTCTATCGATTGTAAATAAACTTCTGTTTTCCCACTTCCTGTTACACCATGTAGCAAAAATGTCTCATTATAATTGTTATCAATCGATTTCCATATAGGTTCAATTGCTTTTCTTTGTTGCTCACTTAACTGTAACGCAGTAGTACTTTGAAAATTAGTGTTAGCAAAAGGATCACGATACACTTTTTTTAGAGTTTTCTTTAACAAGCCTTTCTCTATTAATAATTGTATTGTATGAGGTGTTGTTTTACATTTTTCAATAAGCTTTTTTTGTTCTATTTCAGTAGGATTGGAAATGAAATACTGTAATACTTCTTGTTGTTTTTTTGCATTTTTAGGTAAATCAATGAAAGCTTCTTCTAATAAATGCTGTTCTTTTGCCATATCGATAAATAGAGCTTTTTTGGATGTTTCTTTAGATTCTACAATATAATTAATTTGAATGTATCCTTCTTTTAATGCATGCAATAATTCCGCATAATTTCCTTTATTCTCTTCAAACTCCTCAAATGTAATGAAATCTCGCCCTGCAAACATTTGCTTAAGAGATGCCGTTAATTCGATATCTGTTAATTTTTCGATTTCTTTTTTGTACTTAGCTTTTAATACTCTTGGGAGCATCGCTTGATACGCTTGAATATACAAACTAACTGTTTGGTCAGCCATCCACTTACCTAATTGCAATAATTCTTTCGTTAGAACAGGGGTTATATCCATAATTGCTTCAATTTCTTTAAGTCTTTTCACATCTGATGTCGGCACTATTTCTATAACAAATCCCATGATTTTTCGAGGACCAAATGGAATGGTGACTCTCATTCCAACTTTTAATAATGCTTCATATTTTTCAGGGATTTTATAATCAAATGTATGGTTAATTTGACTTGAAGGTACATCGACAACGACTTTTGCAACTGACATACTAATCCATCCTTAATTCTTCGCTAATACTTGTCAATAATTGATAAGCAACATCTGTTTTCCTTTGTCTATCTAATTTTATTTGTTTTCCTGATTTTGTTAAAATAATAACTTCATTATAATCAGATTGAAAGCCTATCTCTTTATTACTAATATCATTGATTACAATTGCATCAAGATTTTTGTTCACCAGTTTATTTTTTCCGTACTCTAGAACATGATCTGTCTCTGCAGCAAAACCAACTAAGTATTGGTTTAATTTATGCTCCCCTAAATATTTCAAGATGTCTTTTGTTCGTTCAAACTCAATAACTAAATTTTGATCATTTTTTTTGAGTTTGTTATTAAATGTTTCTTTCGGGCGATAATCTGCTACTGCAGCTGATTTTATAATAATATCCATATCATTATATAATTTAGTTATTTGTTCAAACATTTCGTCTGCTGACTTCACTTGATAGACATGAACACTCGTAGGTGGTGTGATAGAAGTCGGTCCAGAGACTAAATGAACCTCTGCTCCCATCTCCATTGCTACTTGTGCAATAGCATATCCCATTTTTCCTGATGATCTATTCGTAAAGTAACGCACTGGATCAATTGTTTCTTGTGTAGGTCCTGCAGATATTAGAACTTTCTTACCTTTTAATGGTAAAATCTTCGGTTCAAAATGCTTTTCAATTGCTTTGACAATATTTATCGGTTCTTCTAAACGACCTTTTCCAACATACCCACATGCTAAATATCCTTCACTTGGCTCTATAAATTTATAACCAAATGATGCTAATTTGCTCAGATTTTCCTGCACTGCTTTATTTTGATACATATTGACATTCATTGCTGGTGCAACCAATACTTCTCGTTGTGTTGCTGTCAAAATCGTTGTTAATAAATCATCACACAGGCCATTTGCAATTCTACCGATTAAATGCGCTGTTGCTGGTGCAAGGATAATAAGGTCTGCCCAATCAGCCAAATCAATATGACTAATCTTCTCAGGGTCTTTTTCATCAAAGGTATCTGTATAAACATCATTTCTAGAGATAGCTTGAAATGCTAATGGTGTTACAAATTTCGTTGCACCATTTGTCATGACTACTTTTACATCGGCACCTTTTTGTGTTAATTTACTTGTTAAATCAATTGCTTTATAAACAGCAATTCCTCCAGAAACACCTAAAAGTATTTTTTTCCCGT
>JAJUGF010000320.1 GCA_029268495.1 Gracilibacillus sp. | reverse complement strand
GTGTAAATGCAAATAACGAAGGTAATGGAGTTTATATTGGGGTAACTTGGGTAGCTATATTTAATGTTGAGCCTCTATAAGATTAAATTTCAAAGGTGGTTACAATAATGGATTCAACTTTGTTAACTATTTTGTCTATTATATTAATAATAGTTTGCATCGGATACTTTTTTGTTTATGCAATAAAGAAAAAACAAAACAATGATAGCATAGGATATAAGATAGTATTCTCATCTATTATTTTGTTGTTAGTTATTCCAATTATCTTTGCAGCTATTTAAAAATAGTACGGGGCTTAATAAAACCGAGGCCACTGAAAAACTCAAATTTTCTTTAAACTGAAAATCTATTAAAAACTCATTCCTAAAAAGGTGCTACTTATATTTATAAAAGTGGGGGTATACATTCATTCCAACATGATTTCTACCTAGTAAAGTGGGGATGAAAATTATTGAGTTTTTTAATTCTAAAAAATAGCTTAGCGTGGGTCTTATATTAAAAGGATGGTAGAATCTACTGCTTAACGTTGTAAATCCGAATTTTCCTGACACTATCCCTATATAAAAATTTTCTATCTATTACACACAAAATCCAAGCGCTTCGGTAATTAGCTTTCGAATCGCTTGGATTTTTGTAATTGAAAAATTCTTTATCTTAATATCTGTTTACAATTATTCTGCTACAGGAACTACTTTTCCTTCATATTTTTCATTGATAAAGTTTTGAATGGCTTCTGAGTGAAGTACTTCAACTAATTTTTGTAATGCTTCTTTGTCTTTATCTTCACTACGAACAGCAATAATATTTACATAAGGAGAGTCTGTACCTTCTAACAATAGTGCATCTTTAGTTGGTGACAATCCAGCTTGCAATGCATAGTTACCGTTAATTGCAACTAATGCTTCTGTTTCACGCTCATAGAATTCAGGTAAGAAACCTGCATCTACATCTGTATCAAATTCTAAATTTAATGGATTCTCTACGATATCTTTTACTTGTGCATCTACTTTTTCAACATTTTCGTCTAATTTAATTAATTCTGCTTCTTCTAGAATGGATAATGCACGACCATGATCTGCTACAGAGTTACTCATGATCACAACAGTACCTTCAGTAATGTCGTCTACACTCTTGATATCTTTAGAATAAAAACCATATGGCTCAATGTGGATTCCACCAAGATTTGCGAAATCATATTCTTTATCTGCTTTTTGAGACTCGAAATAAGGAATGTGTTGGAAGTAGTTCGCATCTAATGTTCCGCTTGCTAAATCTTCATTTGGAAATACATAATCTTGGTATACTTCGATTTCTAATGTAATACCTTCTTCTGCTAAAAGGCTTTTTGCTTCTTCTAATATTTCAGCATGAGGTGTACTTGTTGCACCAACTACAATTGTTTCTGATACATCATCTGTTGTTGCATCTTCTGATGTATTGCTGTCTCCATTTGTGGAAGTATCTGTTTCATTGTCGTCACTTGTTCCACATGCTGCTAAAACTCCGATGAATAATAATGCTACTAGTGTTAATAAATACTTTTTCAAAATAAATCATCCCTTCTTATTATCTATTTTATTTTATGAAAGAAGCCTAACAAGTTAGTGTTAAGCATATTACCTTTTGTCAATTGCTTTCGTTAGCATGTCGCCAATTACTTGGAATATAAATACGATAATGATAATTAAAATCGTACATGCAAGAACGACATCAAAATTAAATCGCTGGAATCCTTGTAAATAAGCCAGATTTCCAAGACCGCCTGCACCGATGACTCCAGCCATTGCGGTATATCCAATTAGTGCGATTGCTGTTACGGTAATTCCTGATACTAATGCAGGCATCGATTCTTTTAATAACACTTTGAAAATAATAGTAGATGCATTTGCACCCATCGACTTCGCTGCTTCAATCACGCCTTTGTCGACTTCTTTAAGACCAATTTCCACAAGTCTCGCATAAAATGGCGCCGCACCGATAATTAATGCAGGTAATGCTGCTTTCCATCCGCGAATAGTACCAATCAAGAAATCTGTAAATGGAAAGAGTAATAATATTAAAATGATAAATGGAATCGCACGAAACACATTTACAACTACCGCTGTTATGTTATAAATTAGTTTGTTTTCCCATAAGTTACCCTTATCTGTTAAGAATAATAATAATCCTAAGAAAATCCCCAAAATTAATGTGCCTATCACAGCAATAATTGTCATATACATGGTTTCTTCTGTCGCAACCCATAAATCTTCCATGATGACATTAGGGAATAAATCATTCCACATGTTGTAACACCTCAACTTCCACACCTTGTTCGCGCATAAATTGGATAGATGATG
>JAJUGF010000319.1 GCA_029268495.1 Gracilibacillus sp. | reverse complement strand
TCATATAATAGTGTCGCATGGCAATGTGTCCAGTTTACTTGATGTGGATCTAATGTCTTTAACTTCTCCCCATCTACATAGACTTCTGCTGTCCCAAATGTGGGTTTATCTGAATCTTTAAATACAAGCATTAGATTACGACTTGTTATTGTCATACAAAAAGAATGATTTCCTGTTTCTTTTGTATGCATCCAATTGTGAGGGAATTGTGGTGTCAATTCCTTGTCTGTATCACGCTCCACACATTGAAGATCTGTATCAATTTCTGTAAAACTTCCTTCTTCAATCACTGCTACATCACTAGTTTCTTTACGATCTAATAGCTTTATATTTGAAAAGGCGTGCCCATAGACTGACTCTTTATCTATCTTAATATCCTCTTCTGACCACTCTTCTCTATCTACTTGTGCCCACAAATAATGGAGTGCATCTGCGATTATCCGATGTCCCTCATTCGTTGGATGGTAAATATCATGGAAGAATTGTCTCTTGTTGATCACATTTCCTTCTGCTTTTGTTAAACGGAACTGATCTACAACTGCATTTTTTATACTCACAATTGGTAAGTCATAATGCTCCCCGATTACTTGTAATCTATCTTGCAAATTCCAGTCATCCACAAATACATTAAATAATAATATAACCGCAGTTTTCTTTTGATGTGCTAATATTTTTAATACAAGGCTTTCATAACTCACTCCTTTTGTCTCATCATCTCCATCGTTTACTCCAAATTCAACCACTACAATATCGGGTTCCGTTGTTCCATTTTTGCAAATATCTCGTTCATAACGAATGACCCCAAGTTGAGAAGGCGTGCCACCAACACCTGCTTTCACATAATGAATATGATTTCCATTATTCATCCCAAACTCTTGTTTAAATCGCTCATACGATTGATACGCATAGCAATACTCTTGAATTGGATTCGCACTAGCACCTTGAGTGATTGATCCGCCGATATAAGCAATGGTGACATCTTCCCCACTTCTTGCTTTTTCTATTGCTTTTTTTAAACGATAGTTATTACCAGTCTGAACTAATGATTGCTTAATTAACTGTTGATAGTTAGCTGAATTGAAATCGACTGGTTCCATCGATACCTCAGGCACAACATATGCATCATGTAAATACAACTTCACACTCACTTCTGCTACTGCATCACTTTCCTTAAAAGAAAAAACAAACTTACTTAAACGGTCGTCTTCTTCTGTCCATTCCACATCCTCTAAAGGAATGATTGTTTCTTTCGCCGTACTTAAGCATTGTGCTTCTATTCTAGTAATAGATTCAGGAGGATCTGCTTTGTTCCAGACTTGTAATTGAACAATCGTGTCATCCTCTACATGATTCTTTCTGTTCATTTCAATTCCAATACTATGCACCAATTTACGAAAACCCTTACAATTATGAAGTAATGCAATGATTTCTTCATCATATACACAACCAGTAAGCCGCGCTCTATGTATCACATGTCCTCTATCAGAATCCAATAATATTTCATTTTCTGTTACTGCCTTTACTTCTTGATTGTATACAATATGAAAGTAACTTCGATTAGAACAATTCGTACGCATTCTCGCACACCTTCCTTTCTTATTATCCTTTACCATAACAAATATATAGGAAATGGAAACCCTCTAAGTTATAGATGTTTCTTTCATTTTTTATGTATCTCTCGTTAGAATGAAGTATAAAAAAAAGACCGATTAATTAATAATCGATCATAACTATTTAGTTTATAATGATTGCATTGCTTCTCTTATTAAAGAAATCATATAGGCACGATCTTTTGGATTATTCTCAAAATCAAGATTGTCCACATTTACTTTCACAATTGGTGAAGCATCATACGCTTTAAAGTAGTTACGATATTCCTTGTTAAGACGTTCCCAGTATGCATTTTCCGTTTCTATTTCAAATGTTCTTCCACGTTTATGAATACGACGAATTGCTTCTTCTGTAGATATTTCTAAATAAATCATTAATGCTGGTGGTTCACAATGTTGAATCATATTATGAAATAAATCGACATAAATAGCGAATTCCTCTTCAGACATTTCTTTATTATCTCTTAACATTTTTGCAAAAATAACATCCCCATATATCGATCGATCTAATACCGCTTTGTCTAGCTTACTCGCATCTTTTATATGTTTAAATCGTTCATTCAAAAAAAACACTTGTAAAGGAAAACTATATCTTTCTCGATTATGATAAAATTTATCTAGTATTGGGTTGTTCACAACAGGTTCGATAAAGGGTGTATATCCGAATTCCTTCACCATTATATCCATTAATGTCGTCTTCCCTACCCCAACGACACCATCTATCGTAATCATTTTCCATCCATC
>JAJUGF010000318.1 GCA_029268495.1 Gracilibacillus sp. | reverse complement strand
TTTTACAAGCAATCATGTCCAAACCATCCGCTCATAAAGAGATACAAGTGAAGTTAATCGAACGAGAGACTGTTTAAAAAACTAGAGAAAGAAGGCACATCAATGGAACTACAATACAAGGTGTCAATTGATCACATTACAGAGGAGAATCTTACTGCATTATTCAAGGCTGTAGAATGGGAATCAGCCAAATTTCCCGAACAATTAGTAGAAGCAATCAAAGGATCCCATACTGTCATCACAGCATGGGACGGAAATCGTTTAGTAGGATTAGCGAACGCTTTATCAGACGGTGCCTTAACTGCCTATTTCCATTACGTATTAGTAGACCCAACCTATCACGGAAAAGGTATTGGAAAAGAAATGATGCACAGGATGCTAAAGAAATATAGTGGCTTCCAAACAAAAGTGCTCATTTCCTATCCGAATGTAGTCGATTTTTATGAAAAATTAGGTTTTACAAAAGAAGATGGGCCCACACCTATGTATATATCTGACTTAATATAAGAAAGACCTCTTTAAGTTAATTGATACCTGTCCATTTGTTGTTGCAATTGTTGGCTAGAGTCTGTCACATCTTTTACACCTGCATGTACTTCTCCAACAATTGCTTGCATCTCTTGTGTGATTGCAGCTATTGTCTGGGCATGTGATGCATGATGATCTGCTGTTCCTTTCACTTTACGCGAAAATTCCATGACTTCCTTCACCTTTTCACTTACTTCTTTCATTTGCATGGCAATCGTAATATTCTGTGTCGATACATTTGTCGCCATTTGGTCAATTGCTTTAAATTGCTTGTACGTTCTCTCCATATTCGTGCGATTTTCGATCGTATGCTGTTTCGTCTTTTCCATATTTGCACTAACAAGGTCCTTTTGTTGCTTAATCGATTGAATCATTCCAGTAATTTCCTTTGTTGCAATTTTGGATTGATCTGCTAATTGCCTCACTTCATCTGCTACCACACCGAATCCCTTGCCATATTCACCAGCACGTGCTGCTTCTACTTGGGCATTTAGTGCTAACAAATTGGTTTGACTCGCCATTGACTCAATTGTTTGAATAATTTTATCAATTTGATTCATTTGCTCATCGAGTGTACTCATTGCTTCGACAGATTGTCCCATACTCTGCTCCATTTTGTCCGTATTCTCTTGCATTACGTCCATATCACGAAGCCCGCTTGCCGTCGCACCTTTTACTTCATCACTTAATTGTTGCATTTCTGTTGCCACATGCGACACACCTTCCACCACATCCTTCACATTATGCAAAAGGGTTGCAGAATTCGAGATTTCACTTACTTGCTCTTGAGATTTTATTGCCATCTCATCCATCGAAGCAGCGACCTTTTCCATACCATCTAATGCATGTTGCATCTGTTCATACAATTGATCTGCTGTCACTGTTGTATGAGAATGGTGCGTTTTAATATTAGAAAAAATAGAGTGGATCGCATCTTTCATTATTGTCACACCTTTTGCTAGATGACCTAGTTCATCCTTCCCTTTTATCTCTAGTGTACCTTTCGATAAGTCACCATTTGCAATGTGCTCCACATAAGATGAAATCACCATAATCGGTTGACGTATATACCTTTGCGTAATAAAACTCAATCCAATTGCTAGTGCAATCGCCACAACACCGAATAGGACACTAGATATCATTGCTATCTCACTTTTATTGACAGTGTCATTCGCTTGTTCCTTCATCTCATTTTGGATTGCTGTTTGAATCGTTTCCATTTGCAAACTCGCTTGGTCAAAGAATGCGACACTTTTGAATTGTTCATCTTGTGCGACATCCCAATTCTTCTCTTTTGCCTCTCCTACTATTTTTTCACTAACTTCCTCATAATGCTTCCAATTCGTCACATAATTTGTATAGAGTGTACGTATTTCATCTGTGTGCATTTCTTCAGTAAATTTCTCTAATAATGCTAGATTTTCTTCTATTTTACTTCTTGCTTGTCTTACCTCTTCTTCTAAATTTAATGTGGTAATGCCCATCGATGGTCGTGCGATTTCCTGGAGTGTTGTGTGTAACTTGTACATTTGTTTACTTGTCTCTGTTGATGTAAGTAAAAATGGAATATGCTTTTCTTCCATCTCTTTATTCTCTTGCGCTATGGATTTAAATGCCTCTACATTCCACATCCCAAATATCATAAATAACATTAGAAATATGCTAAAAGATGCAATTATGCGCATTTTAATCGTTAATTTATCCAAAAACATAAGACTTTCCCCCTATTAATCTCTATATATTCATTATATAGAACACATGATTGAATAGGAATGTAGTCCCGATTGAATTTACATAAATTTTACAAAGGAAGAAAATAAATGAGATGATTAATGGGAGATTGTACCGCACGACACAGGGATTCTCTCAG
>JAJUGF010000317.1 GCA_029268495.1 Gracilibacillus sp. | reverse complement strand
GCGTTAACCGTGTATTTACCGAATTTCTTAGTTTCTGAATTTGGATTATCAGAGGTAGATGCAGGATTAAGAACAGCTGGCTTTATTGTTCTATGTACACTGATGCGACCTATTGGAGGCTATCTTGGTGATCGTTTTAATCCATTTAAGATTTTGATGATTGTCTTTGCAGGGTTAACGATTTCCGGTGTAGTACTCTCTTTCTCGCCAACTATCTTGTTGTATACAATCGGTAGTTTGTCTGTTGCCTTTTTTTCAGGGATTGGGAATGGTACCATTTTTAAATTAGTGCCATTATATTTCTCAAAGCAAGCGGGAATTGTAAATGGCATTGTGGCTGCGATGGGAGGACTTGGTGGTTTTTTTCCGCCAATCATTCTAACAACAGTCCATGATATAAATGGACATTATGCTATAGGTTTTATGGCATTATCTCAATTTGCACTAGCTAGTTTAATTATCATTATATGGATGTATTATACGGATAAATTAAATGTATCGAATTATATTGTAAACAATGCTGGTCAAGGAATTTTAGTCACAGACGAGAATGGAAACATTACAAAAATAAATAAAGCTTTCGAACAAATTACTGGATATAAAGAGAAAGAGATACTTGGTCTGAAACCAAATATTTTAAGCTCTGGTGTCCAAACAGATTCTTTTTATGAACGAATGTGGATGCAGTTAAAAGAAAAAGAAATTTGGCAGGGTGAGATTACGAATAAGAGAAAAGGTGGGGAATTATACACACAGTGGTTATCTATTAGTGTCTTAAAGGATGCTGGAGGTAATGTTACGAATTATGTAGGAATATTTAGTGAGTTATAGGAATCGATGAAGAAATTGAGGTTTGAACAAAAGAATTTTTTGCGTATTAGAAGATAAGCTCCAGATAACTCTATTTGGTTATTTGGAGCTTTTGTATGTGCTCGCAATCGCTCCGGCATGTCCGTTTCCCTTTCCGTGGATGTTTACTCTACAGTGAAAGTAATCATAAAATCCATGGAAAGAGGATTGCGCAAGCCGGAGGGGGTATAAGCACATAAATCATTTCATTACGAAATAATTTTCCCTGGTGAAGGTGATGTAGGAAATGATGGAGAAAAATGACTTAATAAATATTGATAGATTGCTTGTTCTACAGTTATTTCTTGATTACCTAATCCTTGATTTCCAAATAACACATTAAATTCTAGGATGTAATAGTTGCCATTACTCACTAAAATATCGAACCCAGCATGATTAATATTCAGTTTTGTAGCAATATCTGTCACAATATCTAATGCTTCCTCTGGAATGAAGTTGTAGCATATGTCGCCACCTCTTGCTACATTGTGCAAAAACTCTCCTTCTTGACCAACACGCCAGTAAGACGCAAAAATTTGATCACCAACAAAACAAATGCGCAAGTCTTTCCCATCGTTAGGTAAATATTCTTGAACATAGAGCACATCACTTCTATTCGCATAATTATGAAATTGTGCTTCATTTTCAATTAAAAATACACCATTCCCCATAGAATTACGAGGTTCCTTTGCAACAAACGGAAAAGGGAATGTTTCTAATATCGCTTTTCTATTTGTCTCATTATTTGAATGGATTTCTGTGTATGGGATATGTGTATTCGCAATTGACCATAATGCTCTAGTCATTTCGATTTTACTTGCACCAAGTTGCATTGTTTCAATACTTGGGAATATTTGTTTTTTTAATCCATAAACAAGTGTTGGTACTTGCCATGTTTCGGGAAATAGAATAAGGTCTGCTTCTCGAATTGCTTGCATCTCTTTAAACATATGATCTGGTTTAATATATTTCACACCAGGTATGCCAATTGTACGAAAAGGATTAAAAGATAATAATTTCATTCGCCATGTTCCCATCTTATTAAATTGTGAAAAAAAGTAAATCTAGAATAATATAATATTAGCACGATTTTTCAGAAATGCTAGTTATTTTTTTAATATTTATTTATAGGAATTTATATAGTAAAAATAAGTGTTCTAGTCTCTACGTTTCTAACCGGGCACTTACGCTTTTGTTTCATCCAGCTCCAGTGCCCAGAAACTAGGAGACTTCACGCATCAACGATCAACATAGAAGACTTACCTCATGTGGATACATGAGGTGTAGTCGCACTTGTACTGGTGAGTGTAAGTCATCATCGATTCGCAAGCTCATCGTGATTCCTTTATTTCTGTTGATGCGCTCCAGTCTCTACGTCTCTAAACGGGCACTTACGCTTTTGTGTCATCATTGGATTCTTCTTGCTTGCTAAATATAGTTTTATGGCTATACAATATGAAAATGACTAATATTAAATAATAAAGGGCTGAATCAAATGATATTTGTACTTGATGTTGGGAATACCAATACAGTATTAGGTGTATTTCAAGATAACCAATT
>JAJUGF010000316.1 GCA_029268495.1 Gracilibacillus sp. | reverse complement strand
CTTCAAATCTGGTTATTTCAGGTGCACGTTCTTCCATATACTTTGTTGCAGCATCAAATATTTCATCTGTATTTACATATGTTCGAATATATGGTTTACTGCCCATCGTTGTCTGCAAATAACAGTAATGACAATGTCCCATACACCCTGTCGCAAAAGGAATGGCATACTCAGCAGATGGTTTAGAAGTATCAAATTTTAGCGTTTTTCTTATTCCTACTACAAGCGTTGATTTCGCGACACGATATTTTTGAAAATCATTATCTCCAGGTAAATTTCTCACTTGATTATGAGATGTAGTGTAACGAATCTCAATATCCATCTTCTCAAATTTTTGCTTAAGTTCCTCCCCAAGTGGATATTCCAATGCGTTTGGTTCAAAATAAACGAGTTGTGGAACAAATGGCTTAATCATCGAATAAGTCTCCGTCAAAGAATTGCTGATAAGCTGCTTCTGCTGATTGTTCATTCGGATAAACGGCTATTTCTTCTGTTAAAGGATAGTATGTTTCATAAAGAAATAATGCCAAGCCCTTTGGATTATCAGGATCATTCACAACAGCTGCCTCTTGAATATTCGCAACATCTTGCGTGTGTGGATTACGATAAAACACATACACAACATCTCCAACTCTGTATTGATTATAATCAGAAGAATGAATCATCTTTTATACCTCCCCTATTTCTTATAGAGATATGTTTCCAAAGGAAGTCGATTTTATGTATGATTTCATTATTCCACATCAAATCCCATCATTTGGCATACTTGACATTCGTTTATTTTTGTAATAAATTTAACTATGTTAGCACTCCTCATTCGAGAGTGCTAATACAGAAATAAATGGGAGGCGCAATAATGGAGAAAAAACAATTTCAAGCAGAATCGAAACGCTTATTAGAAATGATGGTTCATTCTATTTATTCACAAAAAGAGATTTTCTTAAGAGAACTCATTTCCAATGCAAGTGATGCGATTGACAAAATTTATTACAAAGCATTAACAGATGAGTCCATCACATTCCATAAGGATGATTATTATATTAAGATCGTACCTAACCAAGATGATAGAACATTGACAATAAAAGATACAGGTATTGGTATGACAAAAGACGAACTCGAAGAAAATTTAGGTACAATTGCCAAAAGTGGTTCACTTGCATTCAAAAAGGAAGTCGATATGCAAGAAGGACAAGAAATCATAGGTCAATTTGGTGTTGGTTTTTATTCTTCTTTTATGGTTGCTGAAGAAGTTACCGTTTATACTCGTTCATTACATAATGAAGAAGGTTACAAATGGCATTCTAATGGCCAAGATGGCTATACTATTGAAGCTTATGATAAGGAAGATGTTGGTACAGAAATAGTAATCAAATTAAAAGAAAATGAAGAAGAAGAGAATTATGATCAATTTTTAGAAACGTATCAATTACGTTCACTTATTAAAAAGTATTCAGATTTTATTCGATATCCAATCAAAATGGATATTACGGAAAAACAACCAAAAGAGGATAATGAAGAAGAATTTATTGATGTAATTGAAGAACAAACCATCAATAGCATGGTCCCTATTTGGAGAAAAAATAAACAAGAATTACAAGACGAGGATTACAACCAATTTTATCAAGAGAAACACTTCGGTTTTGACAAGCCTTTAAGTCATCTACATGTAAGTGTTGATGGTATGGTTAGATTCCAATCTATTCTTTACATTCCTGAACAATTACCATTTAATTATTATTCACAAGATTTTGAAAAAGGGTTAGAGCTTTATTCAAATGGCGTATTAATTATGGAAAAGTGTGCAGATCTCTTACCTGATTACTTTAGCTTTGTTCGAGGTATTGTTGATTCTGAAGATTTATCATTAAATATTTCTCGCGAGATATTACAACAAGACCGTCAAGTGAAATTAATTGCTAAGAATATCGAGAAAAAAATTAAAAATCATCTACAAAGTTTACTTAAAAATGATAGAGACAAGTATGAGACATTCTTTGATGCATTTGGTCGTCAATTAAAATATGGTGTATACAGTGAATTTGGGGCAAACAAAGATAAATTAAAAGATCTCATTCTATTCTATTCCTCTAAAGAGAAAAAATTGGTTACATTAAAGGAATATGTAGAACGCATGCCTGAAGACCAAGAACACATTTATTATGCAACAGGGGATTCACATGATCGAATTGAGAAACTTCCTCAAACTGAGCTTGTGAAAGACAAAGGATTTGAAATTTTATATTTCACAGATGAAATAGATGAATTTGCTATTAAAATGCTGATGAATTACGACGAAAAAGAATTCAAGTCTGTTTCTAGTGGTGACTTAAATCTAGAAGATGAAGAAACAAAAAAAGAAGCAGAAAAACAATTAGAAGAACACAAAGATTTATTTGCTGAGATGAAAGAATTATTAGGTGACAAAATTAAAGAAGT
>JAJUGF010000315.1 GCA_029268495.1 Gracilibacillus sp. | reverse complement strand
TTTTTTGTTTAACTAATGAAGCAGTATAGTTGAACAAGGAAAGGAGGAAAAACGATGTCCAATGAAGTAGGAATAAGAAAAGTAATTTTAGATTTAGCTGTTACGTTAGACGGATTTATTGAAGGGAAAAATGGTGAAGTTGATTGGTGCATAATGGATCCTGAAATGGAGTTTACTACTTTCCTAAATCAAATTGATACAATTTTGTATGGAAGAAAGAGTTACGATTTATGGGGACAATATACTCCAACAACTGAAGCTACTGATGATGAAAAAGAAATGTGGGAATTGGTTCACAACAAGGAAAAATATGTGTTTTCTAGAACACAAGAAGGGTCAGACAGTAAAGCAATATTTGTAAATAAAAATATTCCAGAAGAAGTAAATATGTTAAAGAATAATCCTGGGAAAGATATATGGTTATACGGTGGCGCAGGTCTCATCACGACTTTTATTGAGTTAGGACTTGTAGATGAGTTTCGATTATCTGTTCACCCTGTAGTATTGGGAGAAGGAAGACCATTATTTGTTGATATAAAACAAAGACTGAATTTAAAGTTGATCAATACAAGGACTTTCTCCTCTGGTGTTGTTCAACTTATATACCATTCAAATAGAAATTAAATATCCCAGCCAGCCTCAAACATTATCCTATAAGGAGAGAGTGACAGTATTACGGATGTACTTGTTGCCCTACGGGTACGATAATTGAACAACAATGGATTATTTGGACGTTCATTTTTTTGGTATATAACCAATTAATAGATAGTATAGAGGAGAACCATGGAGATACTAGAATTACCAATTTAATTCGAATATAATTGCAATATTTTTTTAAAGTTAAGATGAAAACGAAAAATCATTATGTAAGTATTTCAGATTATAGAGTAACACTTGGACTTGAAAAGCCCAGGATAGATTGTGAATGATTTCGCTTAGATTATTGAAGCGGGTTAGTTTACATACAAAGAAAAAAGGCATTCGTTTGGAATACCTTTTTAACTTATATTTTCTTTAGTTGCAACATCCTTTACAACATCTTCTAAAGTAACACTTCTTAACACCTTCTCCATTGCCAATTGTGCTGCTGTGAACAATGGTTCGATTGTATTATGAATGTTCCTGCCAACGGGACAATCAGGATGTGGACTTTCATGTATGCTAAACAATTCATTCTCCTGTACAACATTCACTGCCTTATAAACGTCGAACAGTGTTATATCAGATAATTCCTTTGCGAGTTTTGCCCCTGCAATGCCTGGATGTACCTCAATCAAACCAGATTTTTTTAGCATTCCCATTAGTTTTCTTATCACTACTGGGTTCGTGTTAACACTTGAAGCTAAGAATTCAGAAGATGTCACTCCTTCTTTATTAAATTCAATTAGAGTCAATATATGAATTCCGACAGCGAATCGGCTGCTAATGGACATGTTCAGTCACCACTCCTATTAACTATTCTGTTATTTAATTATATTTTTTTATAGTGTAATTAATTTGATTACAAGTTTATTATACCAAATTATGATTAAAATAATAAATAGCATTGTTACATATTGACAAATCTATTACATGTAATTAAAATAATTACATGTAATAGTTATTGTTACAGGTAAACCGAATGGGAGGAATACAAAATGAAAATATTAGTTACAGGAGCAACAGGAAATTTAGGTTCAAAGGTTGTAGAATCATTATTGAAATCCATACCTGCAAGTGAGCTAGTAGTGAGTGTTCGAAACCCTGAGAAAGCAGAAGGACTTCGTGCTCGTGGAGTGGAAGTTCGTCACGGAGATTTTGACCGTCCAGAAACATTAGATAATGCTTTTACAGGGATTGATCGCTTATTAATTATTTCTGCTGATGGTGACAACGAAACAAGAATTCATCAACATTCTAATGCTGTCCAAGCAGCTGAGCGTGCAGGGGTAAAATTTATTGCTTACACAAGTATAGCAAACGCTACAGAAAGCAAAAATTTAATGGCTCCTCCTCATGTTGCGACAGAAGCAGCCATCATTAAAACGGGTATCCCATATTCTTTCTTGCGTAATAATTGGTATTTGGAAAACGAGATTGGAAGTATTCAAGGTGCTATGAATGGAGCTCCATGGGTAACATCTGCTGGAGAAGGTAAAGTAGGCTGGGCACTGCAACAAGATTACGCTGATGCAGCGGCAGCCGTTCTTGTTGGAAATGGTCACGAAAATACAGTGTATGAACTTTCTGGTCCTCTTTTAACCCAAGAAGAGTTGGCATCTGCTCTTGGTAATGTATTGGGTAAAGAAGTACCTGTACAACAAGTTAGTGACGAAAAATATGCAGAGATCATGAAAGGCTTAGGTTTACCTGATTTTGTGATTCCTATTGTAGTAGGAATTCAAGAAAGCATTCGGAACGGTTCACTAGATGTTGAAAGCAATGATTTGGAGAAAGTTCTTGGTCGCTCAGTTACACC
>JAJUGF010000314.1 GCA_029268495.1 Gracilibacillus sp. | reverse complement strand
GCATGAATGGCTTCAGTCTTGGACGATCTATTATTGGGGTTGGTGGATGAGTTGGAGTCCGTTTGTAGGTATATTCATCGCAAGGATTTCAAGAGGAAGGTCGATTCGCGAGTTTGTCATTGCGGTATTACTTGTTCCAACGTTTGTAAGCATTCTTTGGTTTAGTGCCTTTGGTCTGACAGGTCTTGACGTTGCCCAAAATGCACCGCAAATTTTTGATATGCCGCCAGAAACACAGTTGTTTGGTATATTCAATGAACTTCCATTAAGTTTTCTTTTATCTATTATTACATTGGCGCTTATTTCTTCTTTCTTTATTACTTCAGCAGATTCAGCAACATTTGTTTTAGGTATGCAGACTGCTTTTGGAACATTAAGTCCAGCCAATTTTGTAAAAGTAATCTGGGGACTATTGTTGTCATCAATCGCATATGTATTACTTCTAGCAGGTGGAGAAACGGGCTTAAACGCACTACAATCTGCAGCAATTATTTCGGCATTGCCATTTAGTGTTGTTGTCATATTGATGGCAATTGCCTTCTACAAAGATGCCAATAAAGAAAGAAAATATTTAGGATTGACCATCACGCCAAATAAAAAGAGAATGAAAGAATATATTGAGAATGATGGGAATGTGGAAAGAGAATAGTGGATGTATAGTTTTTTTCCTCCTGCTTTTGGTAGGAGGGATTTTTTATGGAGGTAAAAAAAATATTTCGGATTTTATCGTATTCTCACCATGAATATAGTTTAATTAGGATAGATGTAACGAATAGCTGATAAATAGTATACGAGGAGATGTGTAAATGGAGATAATTATTCGTCAAGAACAAGGTTTAGACTATCAGGCAACAGAGGCCGTGGTAAAAGAAGCTTTTCGTCATGTCGAACAAAGTGACAAAACAGAACACCTATTAGTGAACAAAATAAGGAAGACAGATGCATTTATACCAGAGCTATCGCTAGTTGCATGTTTACCTGATCAGACAATTATTGGACATATTATGTTGTCTGAAATAAAAATAAAGTATCAAAGTGAAGAGACAGTATCACTAGCGTTGGCTCCTGTTTCTGTATTGCCTGCATATCAGAGAAAAGGTGTAGGCAGTCAGTTAATTTATAAAGCTATAAAAAAAGCTGAGCAGTTAGGTTATTTGTCTATCATCGTATTAGGTCATGAAGATTATTATCCTCGATTTGGATTTAGAGAAGCGGCCTTATGGCAGATTCAACCGCCGTTTGATGTACCACAAGAAGCATTTATGGTATTAGAGTTAAGAGAAGGTGCTTTAGAAAAGGTACAAGGTGTTGTGGAATACAGTGAGGCATTTTCGTAAGTGTGTTCATTCAACCTCCTTTATTCACATTTTTATTGGTGAATGATGGATTTTAGGGAAAGTAAATTTTTCTAATAAAAATACCTATACTTTCTACAATAAAAACTATAGCTTGCTCTGTTTTTCTGCTTACGGATGTCTGTTAGAATTTAAAAAAGTAAGCGTTTTCTAACTAACATCATATGGAGGTAGAAAAATGAGCAAAGTGAATACGTTAGCACACCGAATGGCAACAAAGACGATACAACTTGTGGATGCATCGGGTAATCCTGTTGTGGGTAAAGAAGTGGAAATGAAGCATACCAATCATCAATTTTTATTTGGCTGTGGTATTTTTGATGTGATCGATGTGGCAAACAAAAATGTACCTGCAGATCGACTTGCATTTCAAGAGGAAAAGCTAGACAAATTTTTGGATGTATTCAATGCAGCAACACTACCTTTTTATTGGGGCATGTTTGAACAAGAAGAAGGAAAGCCGCGAACAAAGGAATTGCAGACAGCGGCTAGGTGGTTAAAAGATAGAAATATCAGTGTGAAAGGACACCCATTATGCTGGCATACATTAACAGCCCCATGGCTTCTTGATATGACGAATGAGGAAATATTACGAGCGCAATTTGACCGAATTAAACGAGATGTCACAGATTTCAAAGGGCTGATTGATACATGGGATGTAATTAATGAAGTTGTGATTATGCCAATTTTCGACAAATACGATAATGGGATTACAAGAATTAGCCAAGACCTTGGACGTGTTGGAATCATTAGGGAAATGTTTGCGAAAACGCGTTTGTATAATCCTGAGGCGACATTATTATTAAATGACTTTAACACATCGATTAATTATGAAATATTAATTGATGGCTGCTTAAATGCAGGAATTTCTATTGATGCAATTGGGATTCAGTCACATCAACACCAAGGTTATTGGGGACTTGAAAAGCTAGAAGAAGTGTTGGATCGCTTCTCTTCATTTGGTTTGCCGATACACTTTACGGAAAATACATTGACTTCTGGTCATTTAATGCCTGCAGAAATAGAGGATTTAAATGATTATCAAATTCCAGAATGGCCATCTACTGACGAATTCGAAGAGCGCCAAGCGAAGGAAGTAGAGGAAATG
>JAJUGF010000313.1 GCA_029268495.1 Gracilibacillus sp. | reverse complement strand
TTTTATCAAGGAAGATGCAGTAAGACGAACAATTAAATACGCACCCGAACGATGCTTTTGTCTTTTCATATCTTTAAATAGATCCACTGCTCTCACGTTTATCTCCAATTTAATTATAATCTAGACTATTACTGAATATGGATTCATATAAAATAAATATCAATACCAAACATCAAGAGGACCTGATAGAAAAACAACACATGTATAACTAGACTAACCTTTATGAAGAAAAGAACAGCTTTCGATTTCTAAATTTACCGTCAACCGTTATAATAAAGGTAAAAGGTGAGGTGTAAAATGATTACAAAGAAGTACATTGTTAGCATTTGTCTTATGTTAATGGTTGGATTAGGTATTATCATATATTATGAAAATCTTGAACCACAACAACCAGAACAACTAATCATACCTCCGACAACAGAAGAAGTAGAACCAGAAGAAGAAATGTTGAATCCAATCTATCCAAATGAAAGTAATGTGGCATATTCATTGCAAAATGATACATTGCAAGTTACGTGGGATGATGGATTGAGTTGGACAAAAGTGCCAATTGTAATAGATAGTCTATTTACTGGAGAATATAATGGCAATAAAGAAGAATTGATAGAGAATAGTTTTGTAATGACGAAGGATACGGTTGCATTTTTGTATCAGAGTGCTGGTCTTCAAATTATCTATACAGATAATAAAGGAGTCGATTGGAAGGAAGTAACAGTCGCGGAAAATGCAATTGGTATGAGGTACCGTAAAGTAGATTTTCTAGCAGAAGATTTCTGGTATGTTCTCATATCTGGAGAGCGTACAATGTCACAAGAAGGTGCAATGATATATTATTCCGTAGATCAAGGTACAAATTGGCATACGACGAATATGCCGAATACGACTAGATTAATTGCAGATGGTGGATTTGTAAATAATAAGACAGGATTTATTGCGTATGGAACAATCAATCCAGATGCTATAGATATGTATGTGACAAATGATGTTGGAGAGACATGGAATCAAGTTGTCGTACAGATGCCTTCCAAATATGACCGGGTATTTGTATTGCCTAATGCTCCATATCAAGTAGAGGACAAATTAGAAATGATAGTCGATCAAGGACCAAATGGCGATTATATGGGAGGCTATATTCAAGGGAAATTCCAATCAAGTGATCAAGGGCATACATGGGAATTTGTAGAAGAGGTGGATCCTACATATGGCGAGGAAAATTAGTTTATTCTGTTGGCTAGGTGCATTATTGCTATTATTATTTCAGATTGGTAATGTCATCATCCAAACAAACTATTATGTGGAATTTATTGATAGTCGATTATTTTATAGTATCAATCTGCTGCTCATTCTCTTATTAAGTTGTAGTGTGATCATACAATTAAGAACAAAGCGATGGATGATGGCAGTAATCCTTTTGTTTGCATGTTTAATTGGTGGGTATCATATTTACAAAATGGTAGAAGAAAATCAAACCTATGAACAAATCATTCATTTTTCACCAAATAAAAAAGAAATTTTCTTAGCTACATATGAAAAGAACTCACAAGATTTAACCTATTATAGACGATATTATTATGCATTCAAAAGACCTAAAGAAATTATAGATGAGAATGTACGTAGTTATGAAAAGGTTGAATGGCTGACAAATGATATTGCCGTTCTACCATATATAAATAAAGAGAAGCAACAGCACGTATATGTAGGCACATATGGGGATAGAGGATCAGGTTCCTCGTATTATTATGTCGGAAGTGAGCTTCATGGAGAGTGGAGTGGAGATGGTATGCAAATCTCTGTTACACCAGATGGGATTGCCATCAATAAAGGGACGGACACATTTGAATATGGCTGGGAAGCGACACAGCAATACGGAACATTAGCGTTAGTTCTATCGAATGAAGAAACAGATGAATGGGTGATAGGGTTAGGAGAATCCTTCGTTGCTACTGGAAATGGCACACATTCTGCCGATGCATCGATTGTGTTATACAACCCTAGCAATAATAAGCAAATAATATTGCATTACAAAGAATCATAAGAAAAAATAGTGCATCTAACTATACTAGCAATCTACCAAAAGGAGCGAAAAAATATGTCAGTAGAACACAAACAAGAAGCACCTTCAAGCGTTCGTTGTAAAGTGATTACAGTGAGTGATACGAGAGATGAGACTACAGATAGAAGTGGGCAATTAATGCAACAATTACTTAAAGAAAATCATCATGAAATCATCGATTATGAGATTGTAAAAGACGAAAGAGGCGCAATAGAAATAGCGATTCGATCAGGTTTAGCTGATGAGTCGATTGATGCAATTCTATTAAATGGCGGGACAGGGATTGCGAAGCGAGATGTTACAATTGAAGTGGTGCATGCATTACTAGATAAAGAGATGCAAGGATTTGGAGAACTATTTCGATTGCTTAGTTACCAAGAGGATATTGGAACAGCGGCGATATTATCGCGTGCAACAGCTGGAGTCGCACATAACAAAGCGATATTTGCGAC
>JAJUGF010000312.1 GCA_029268495.1 Gracilibacillus sp. | reverse complement strand
TACGTGTGTTTGACTGCCATAATTTCTCCATCATCCATTGCAGTTGCGGTTATAATTAACTCATCTGGAATCGTTTCTCGCTCAATGACCAATGAGTGGTATCGCATGACCTCTAATGGTTGCTCCAAATAACTAAAAATCTCATCATTATTATGTCTGATCATAGACGTCTTCCCGTGTTTAATCTTTCCTGCATGAATCACTCTTGCACCAAATGCTTCTCCAATGGATTGATGGCCTAAACAAATACCTAAAATCGGAAATTTCGTTGCTAAATGCTGGACAACATCGATACATATACCCGCTTCTGTTGGTGTTCCAGGACCTGGTGATAAGATAATCGCTTCAGGTTGTAATTCCTCAATTTCACTTAAAGTGATTTTGTTATTTCTAACTACTTGCACTTCTTTTCCTAATTCAGATATATATTGAAATAAGTTATAGGTAAATGAATCGTAATTATCAATTAATAAAATCATTTTTTTGTGACCTCCAATAATGATTTTGCCTTGTTCAATGTTTCTTGATATTCTGATTCAGGATTGGAATCATAGACAATCCCGGCACCTGCTTGCACATATGCTTGATTCGCTTTAATCACCATTGTACGAATCGCTAACGCTAAATCCAAATCACCATTCATATTGATATAACCAACCGCACCTGCGTATACTCCGCGCTTCTTATCTTCTAATTCATTGATAATTTGCATTGCACGAATCTTCGGTGCACCAGATACAGTACCTGCAGGCAATGTAGAGACAAGTGCATCTAATCCGCTATACGCATCCGTTAATTCACCATGTACTTCTGAAACAATGTGCATGACATGTTGATAACGTTCAATTGTCATATATTTTGGAATGGTGATAGATCCAATTTCGCATACGCGTCCCAAATCATTTCGACTTAAGTCAACAAGCATCTTATGCTCCGCTAATTCTTTATCATCTGCTAACAAATCATGTTCTAAAGCGACATCTTCTTTAACTGTTTTCCCTCTTGGTCTCGTACCTGCAATCGGATTTGTAATGACATGTTTACCTGTTGTTTTAATAAGACTCTCTGGTGACGCCCCAAGTACGATATACTCATCAAAATCAATAAAATACATATATGGTGATGGATTTGCTACACGTAATTTACGATAAAATTGAAATGGGTCTTGACTAAATGTCGCTTTCATTCGTTGTGATAATACAACTTGAAAAATATCTCCATCTATAATGTGCTGCTTTGCTTTTTCTACCATCTCAAGAAACCTTTCTTTCTTAAGTGATGGTGTAAAATCAACTTGTAATGTTACTTCTTCACTGAGTGGCTCTGGAATAGATACCTCTTCCATTAATTGTTCTAACCTTTCTTGTAATACCTGTTCTGTCCTTGTGCCATCTAAATCAATCACAATTAATGTAATGGTCTGTTTCACATGATCAAATACAAGTACTTCTTGATAAAAAAGCATGTGCACATCAGGCATGTCAATTTCGTCATGTAATAATTGCCCGATTTCTTCATATTGCCTAATTGCATCATAGCCAATATAACCTATTGCTCCACCATAAAAAGCATATGGTAATGGTAACTGTACATTTGGAATATGTGCTTTCACTACTTCTAATGGTAATTCGTCTACTTCTTCTTCCGTGTTCTTTACATGATGAATAATTTTTGTCTTGGATGCTGTACCGATGATTTCTTTATATGGATTTAATCCAATAAAAGAAAAGCGTCCTTTTTCTCCATGGTTTCCTGAACTTTCTAACAAGAATTTCTTTTTACCTTTTACTCGATTAAATATCGAAATGGGTGTAACCGTGTCTCCATTCATTGTCTTACTTATATAATTCACCATCGTATTTACTCCCTTTCTTCTTTTACTATCGAAATTATATTAATGTGCTATTTTTTAAGATTTTTTTATACAAAAAGTCCCTATATATACGTTTAAATATATATAGGGACGGTTATATTCGACCGCGGTGCCACCACTACTTGAAGTATGACGACATACTTCCACTTTTTCATCTTGTAACGTAGATGAGACGTTGCTTTATACTACGATTTCCAAAGCACTCTCGAAGGTCCATTCTTTATATGTTGTATGCTAGGATTCCACCACCCCTAACTCTCTTATATACATTACATATACTTACTAATCCTTCTCATTGAAGTAAATATTTACGCTATTTTAAAATTTTAAAAATAAAAACAAAACGGGCCTCCGCATCCTAAAAGGACGAGGAAACCCGTGGTACCACCTTCATTAATTGTATCAACTACAATTCACTAATCACGTCAAACAAGTATATTGTTTTAACGTTCCTCGATTGTAACGAGTGAGTCTCTCGCCAATTCCTACTAGTATTCTACGTTCAGATTGGAAGCTCAGAAGCCCATTCACTTATCTTCTCACACTGGTTCACACCAACCACCAGCTCTCTTTTGTGTTTCAATAAGTTACTCTTCTTCTTCATAGCCTTTTTTTATGATGTTGCTACTATCATAGTATGGATTGTATTCATTTGTCAATCATTTTTACATAAATTATCTGAATATTTGT
>JAJUGF010000311.1 GCA_029268495.1 Gracilibacillus sp. | reverse complement strand
GCAATTAATGTTGTTGCGATTGGAACTAAATCGATATTTCTTTCTTCAATAAATGAATCAAAATAGGAAACGGTTTGAAATGCATTTAAATCAATATCACCATCTGCTAAAGCCATATTTGGTCGTACATAATCAGCGAATTCGATTAGTTCTAAGTTAATGCCTTCCTCTTTCGCTTTCTCTTTTACAAATTCCCAAATAGGGACTCCAGATCCATTTAATCCTACTTTTAATGTTACTTCCTCTTCTTTACTCGCTTCTTTTCCACATCCTACTAAAATACCAATAATAGATAATATAGCTACTGCTACTATCAAAGTTCTTCTTTTCATGTGTATGTCTCCTATCTTCTTCTAGATGTTTTTGATAATTTATTTCCAAATGATTGCACAAGTTGTACGAATACAACTAATAATAATACAGTGACAATCATAATATCTGTTTCAAAACGTTGATATCCATATGCGATCGCTAAGTCACCTAAGCCACCACCACCTACAGCACCTGCCATTGCGGAAGCACCGATTAAACCAATTGTTGCGATGGTTATATTAAGAATTAATGAACTAAATGCTTCTGGAACTAACACACGAAATATAATCTGATGAGGTTTTGCCCCCATTGCTTCCGCTGCTTCGATGACTCCTGGTGAGACTTCTAATAAGCTACTTTCCACCAACCTTGCGATATATGGCGCTGCATATACAACTAATGGCACTACTGCAGCTGCTGTTCCTATTGTTGTACCAATTATAATTCTAGTAAATGGAATAATTGCTACCATTAAAATAATAAAAGGAATGGATCGTAAAAAGTTAATCACTCCATTTAATATGAAAAAGAAAGTTTGGTTTCCAATTATATTTCCTGGTCTTGTAATAACTAAAATAATTCCAAGCGGGATACCAATAAGTAAAGAAAATAATAGTGAAAAGCCAACCATTTGTAATGTTTGTATCGTTGCTTCCCATATATTTGGCCAAAATGTCGATAATTTAATATCCATTCTCTTTCACCTCCTCTATTGATACGCGTTGTTTCATGTATTCATAGGCTGCTTCTATCTCAACTGTCGCACCTTGTAACTCAACAATTAAATTTCCAAAAGGTTGATGTTGTAATTCAATGATTTGTCCAAATAATATGTTTGTATGCACATCGAACTTCTTAGCAACTTCAGAAATTAAAGGAATCTCTGTAGAATCTTCGACAAATATTAATCGATATACTTTACTATTATCTTTAGGATGATATATCTTCTCTAACACAGATGCAGGTAGCTCATCATTCATCACTGTTTTTACAAAATTGCGAGTTGTCTGTTGCTTTGGATTTGAAAATACATCAAAAATGGTCCCTTCTTCAATTACCTTTCCATTTTCCATCACAGCAACTTTGTCACATATTTCTTTAATGACTTGCATTTCATGTGTAATCATTAAAATGGTAATATGGTATTCTTCTCTTACTTTTCTTAATAAATCTAGTATGGAACTAGTTGTTTGTGGATCTAATGCAGACGTTGCTTCATCACACAACAGTATTTCAGGGTCTGTAGCTAATGCTCTTGCTATACCGACACGTTGCTTTTGCCCACCAGATAATTGTTCTGGATAATGATTTGCTTTGTCAGCTAGTCCAACAAATTCTAGTAATGATTCTACTTTTCTTTTGATTTCTTGTTTTGGTACACCTGCTAGTGATAAAGGAAACCCCACATTATGAAAGACTGTTTTTGATTCTAATAGATTAAAATGTTGAAAAATCATTCCAATCTTTCGACGCACATCTCGTAATTCCTTTTGAGATAATGTGAGTAAATCTTTTTGGTTAACTAGTATCTTTCCTTCTGTTGGTCTTTCAAGTAAATTCACACATCTGATTAATGTACTTTTACCCGCTCCACTAAAACCAATTACACCGAATATTTCTCCACGTTGTACAACTAAGTTTACATCGTTGACAGCTGTAATTGTTTTATCATTAGTTGTATACTTTTTTGTCACATGCTGGAAGTCAATCATTGTTATCA
Source organism: Gracilibacillus sp. (assembly GCA_029268495.1). GTDB lineage: Bacteria > Bacillota > Bacilli > Bacillales > Amphibacillaceae > Gracilibacillus > Gracilibacillus marinus. The sequence continues at coordinate 539 of JAJUGF010000311.1, read as the reverse complement.
CTCTTTCTGAAAATTTGTAGGATTCTTAGTTGAGGAAATAGTCAAATAATTATTTATATAAAAATTACTTATTTTATGCAATAAAAAAATCCCCACTTCAAGATAAGAAGAGGAGATTTGTTATACGTATAGTCTCTTTAGCTCTTCTTATCTTTCAAGTAACATTTCTTGTATACTTGATGGAATTGGCACGCTCTTTTTATTCAATATATTGAATAAAACCCGTTGCCGAGGTTTCACAGGGCCAGTCCCTCCACCTCTCTAGATAAGAATCATGATGTCTGATTGTATGAAATTTTTTGTGAATGTTGTAATTCTATTAGAAATATAATTGATTGTCAATGCAATTAGTTAAATTTAAATTTTGGAAATTTTCAGTATTTTTATTTTGTAATCGATATCCATATAGAAATACTAGGTTTTTATATCCAAAGAAAAATGGCGTAGATTTTTTTGTTTCCATTAATAATCCACACCATTTTGTTTATCAATTAAACTTAACCCATATAAACTTTTGCAATTTCTTATTCTGTCATTTC
>JAJUGF010000310.1 GCA_029268495.1 Gracilibacillus sp. | reverse complement strand
AATTATTTTGTGGCTTTTCGAGTTATTTTCCTAATTGCATGAATAAATTAATTAGCAATTGTGTATGTGCTAAAAGGATGAGTATATGAGACAAATGAAAATAGGTTCTTGGATAATAGAAGTTGATGTGAATAAAACGAAAGAATTTTATGATAACTATCACGTAATCACAGAAGATTGCAATTGTGATTACTGTGCGAACTATTTTTTGGCTTGTGAGCAGTTTCCGCCAAAGATGAAAGAACTCTTTCGTTCACTTGGTATAGATCCACGTAAGGAAGGAGAAGTTACAGAATATATAAAGAATAAAGATGGAACGCATTTGTATAGTGCATTTTATCATCTAGTTGGTCGAATAATAGAGGGGGGAAATGACTTTGTTTATGGTGATGGTGTGGAAATAAGTTTTACTGAGGAATTAGATTTAGTCCCAGAAGGATTTCCTAAGCCGACTATTCAATTTGAAATACAAATGAAGATTCCGTGGGTGTTAAAATAAAGGCTACTCATGTGATAGAGACTTTTTTGACAAACAAAAAGGAAAGACCACCTCTGTCTAATTGGTGACTGAGTGATCTTTTCTAAACATTTCCTATCAGAAGAGAGATTGGAAGTAATGCATGCATAGTCAACTCTCCCCAATCAAACAAACTTCTTCGTTATCGTAAACGACACAATTGTACCAACACCAACTTTACTCTTTATTCGTAATCCATCCCCAAACCCTTGCTTCAATCGCTTATTCGTATTGATTAGGCCGACACCTCTAGTTTCATCCTTATTCATTTGCAAAATAGATTGTAGATTAGATGCTTCTATACCAACACCATTGTCTTTAATAATAACACGTAAATATTCCCCTTTTTGAATTGTCTTGATAGAAATTGTACCTCCATTTGCTTGCTTCATAATGCCATGTTTTATCGCATTTTCTACAATAGGCTGGATGGTAAGTGTCGGTAAATGAAAAACGTCTGAATCTTTACGATCAATCTGAATCGTTAACTTATCACTATACCTCACCTTTTGAATATATAAATAAGAATTAACTATATCTATTTCCTCATCAACTGATACCCATCTACTAAATGAATGATAATCGAATTTGCTTCTTAAGAAATCACTAAATGCTTCCACTAAACGACGCATTTTCTTAATATCAATCGTGCTTAGTGCATTAATTGAATTCAATGTATTAAAAATGAAATGCGGTTGTATTTGTGCTTGAAGCCATTTTGCCTCCATTGCATCTTCTATTTCTTGTCTCATTTGATAAGTAATTGCAAGACTTAATCCTAAAGACCAACCGATAATATGTGGAATGACACTTAAAAACAATATGCCTACAAAAAAATGCTCGGAAGGTCCGACTAATGAAGTCTCTAGTTGACCACTAACTGCTAAAAACCACCGATAAGAAAAAACAGGAATAATAATTACAAATGCAAGAGCTGTGTACATATGTACAATAAATTGTAGTTTTGTTGTTTTGTATAACATAGCAAGTGCTGAAATAATCGATACAGCGACAACAATGAAGTCGTGATATATATATCGCACAGTTGGATTGTATTGATTGATATATGACATCACAACAGAAAGAATTATAAAGAAAATGATGTACTTTAATCGTTTTCGCTCATTACCAATGTTTCTAAATCTAAGAATTCCTTCCATCAATAAGAGTGCACCAATTAGTGTTCCGCAATTATTTAGAAAAATACGATAACTGTCATCCCATGTCTGCATAAAAATAAATCCGAGAAAGGAAACCGAAGCAGATGCTGCCCACAAAGCAGGACCTTTAACCATCTTATTAATTCTCCAAAAAACAATCATTAACATACATGCCATTAAATATACAATTCCAACAACAATATCTAATGTACCAATGTCAAAAGTCATATGTAACCCTCCGATGTCCATCTAATATGAATACAATTATTTTACCATTACATACATTTTTTTGATATATAACCAGTGAGAGTAACGGTATAAAGATTTCAATAAATGAAAATTTTACAGAATAATTTGATATATCTATTGTATTGAAAGCGTTTTATAATTTGGATGACTACATATTTAAGGAGGAGTTCGATTGTGATAAGAAAGGGAATGGTTTACAGCATTATTTTTCTACTAATCTTTAGTTCTACATTGTTTCAACATCCACTAGACGTACAAGCAAATACATCAACGAATCTGATAGAAAATGGTAGCTTTGAAACGGATTTATTTGCTGATGAGTCATGGGCAGTAGAATCTATTGATTGGGATTATGTAACGATTAATGGACAAAGTACAGAAGCGGTAGATGGAAGTAGTTCATTTAATTACTGGTTAAATGACAATGGAACAAAAGAGCAAGTATTTCAGTTGCAACAAGAGATTCCTTCACTAGAAGAAGGTACGTATCGTTTCACTGTAAATTCGATGGGTGGTGAGGCAGAACAAGCGGGACAAATCTCTTTATTTATTGGTGAAGCGTCATCAACAACGTATACAACAACAGGTTATAACAATTGGGAGGCACTAACATTTGATGTGACAGTTACAGAGGCAAAAAGTAATGTGCCAGTCGGTATT
>JAJUGF010000309.1 GCA_029268495.1 Gracilibacillus sp. | reverse complement strand
TGAAAAGGTGGGAACAATGATGGAAAACTATCGGATTGATAAAAATAAAGGTCTAGAATTTGGTTTATATACATTAGGAGATCACTTACCGAATCCTGCAACAGGTGAAAGAATTCCTGCACATCAGCGATTAGATGAGATAATTGAATTAGCAAAATTAGCGGATGATGTTGGTATTGACTTTTTTAGTGTAGGGGAAAGTCATCAAGATTATTTTACAACGCAAGCTCATTCCGTTGTGCTAGGAGCAATTGCACAAGCAACAAAGAAGATAAAAATTGCAAGTGGTTCAACGATTATCTCCACATTAGATCCAGTCAGAGTATTTGAAGACTTTGCGACAATTGACTTGATATCAAAAGGGCGTACAGAGCTTATTGCTGGACGAGCTTCGCGCATCGGTAATTTTGAATTATTAGGATATGATTTGAATGATTATGAAGAATTGTATGAAGAGAAATTGGAACTATTATTACAAATTAATGAACAACAAACGGTGAATTGGCAAGGAAGATTCCGTGCACCGCTCCGTGATGCAAAAATATTACCGCGACCATATCATGAGAAATTACCAATTTGGAGAGCGGTTGGTGGTCATCCTACTAGTGCAATTAAAGCTGCTAGAAGAGGTGTACCTATTTTTCTTGCAATGCTTGGGGGACCCGTATCAATCTTCAAACGAACAATCGATACGTATAGAGAGGCATTAGAGGAATCGGGATATAATCCAGAAGACTTCCCTGTTGCTACTGCAGGATTTTTCTATTTAGCAGAGACAACACAACAAGCGCAACGAGAAACTTATCCATCTATTAATGAAGGGATGCAACGAACAAACGGACGTGGATTCCCTAAACAGCATTTTGCTCAAGGAAGCAGTCCAAGAGATGTCATGAATATTGGAAGCCCTCAAGAAGTTGTTGAAAAAATCTTATATCAACATGAACAATTTGGACATCAAAGATATATTGGGCAAATGGACTTTGGAGGCATTCCTTTTCCACAGTTACGAAAAAATATTGAATTGATTGGTAAGGAAGTATTACCGGCAATTAGAAAGTATACAGCAAGAAAAGAGGATGAAAAATGAGAATAGTTACATTAATTGGCTCGATTGTAGGATCAAAAACAAGAACAGCAATCAAGCATACGGCAAATTTGATAGCAGATAGCTACCCAGAGCATGAAGTAACTACAATTGATTTACATGATTATCACTTACCATTCAGTGAAGGAATCAATTATTTAGATTTACATGGTGATGCATTATATGTCACAAAAACAATTATGGAAGCAGATGCTATTATCATTGGTACACCAATATTCCAAGCATCCATCCCTGGTACACTCAAGAATGTATTTGATTTGTTACCAGTAAATGCGTTCCAAGATAAAGTAGTAAGTATAGTGGTAACAGCAGGTTCAAGTAAGCATTATCTTGTGCCAGAGCAACAACTAAAGCCAATACTTGCATATATGAAGGCACAAATTGTTCAAACATATGTATTTATTGAAGAAATGGACTTTGATAAACAGACAATTATAAATGATGATGTGCACTTCAGATTAGAGCGCTTAGTGGAAGATACTATCATGTCAGTAGAATCACATCGTATAATTCGAGAACAAAAGGAAGCGTCCTATGATTTTTAATAGCTTCTTGGCATAATGTATTCGCTTGTCCCATACAATGGATTAGAGGTTCGTATGGGAGGTAACAGAATGTCACAGTTAACGAAAGTATTGCTTTGGTTAATAGGAGTATTTGCACTTATCATACTAATTCAATACCCGCTCCAACAAACAATGGACTCATGGCAAACATGGTCCTTGCCATTAGCAGGAAAAACCATTGTCTTAGATCCAGGACATGGTGGAGTAGATGGTGGAGCTGTCGGGTCAGACAAGACACAGGAGAAAGAAATCACGTTAAAAGTATCGAAAATGGTAAGAGATTATTTACAGCAAGCGGGTGCTACTGTATATCTAACGAGAGATGGAGATTATGATTTGGCGGGAGAAGACACCAAGGGATTATCACGAAGAAAATCTGAAGATATTCAAAAAAGAGTAGATTTTATAGAAGAGAAGAATGCAGATTTATTCCTAAGTATCCATTTAAATGCATTGACAGATAAACGATGGAAGGGTGCCCAGACCTTTTATTATCCGGGACGTGAAGAGAATGAACGATTCGCCAAAGCAATTCAGTCAGAAATCATTAGAAATTTAGAAAATACAAAACGTGAGGCATTAGCCATCCACCAAATTTTTGTATTAAAATATGCAGAAGCAACAAGTGCATTAGTAGAGATTGGATTTTTATCAAATGATGAAGAACTAGCACTACTACAATCTGATACTTACCAACGAAAAATGGCAGCAAGTATTTACCAAGGTATTCTTCGCTATCAAACAGATGAATTAACATTATCGGAAAATTGATGAGTGTGTGCTCATCAATTTTTTTTGGTGTGCCCGGCATGGGTGTAATCTCTAGGGTGAGAGTCCCGAGCCACGAAGGCAGAAGTAGTGGTTAGCTAATCGTAAGGGTGTCCGTGGTGACACGGAATCTGAAGGAAGCGTACGGCAAACCTCCGGTCC
>JAJUGF010000308.1 GCA_029268495.1 Gracilibacillus sp. | reverse complement strand
TGAAATTCTGCTTCCATTTCTCTTTTGAAATATGGAAATAGGAGTTTTCGTAATGTTCGAGGTTGTTCTTTTATTGTTTGATTTGCAATCGAATGATACTTCTCTTTACCAATGTCGTTTCGATTTAATGTCACTGGACATACTTCTTCTAATGAGACATACATGATTGGAAAAGGGAGAAGTCGTCTCAACGTGATGGTGAGATCAATCGATTGTCCTGCATGAATATGAGTACTAGAAATCTTGCTATTTACTTTCCAATTCTTCATTGGGTAAAGTAGGAGTACAAATATATAAAGTAGAATTGGGGTTAGGCTATAAAATAAAAACCAACTAACAAATCCACCTTGAAACATCGCAAATGTAAATAGAATCGTAATGAGCAAGATGACTTCTGCAACTTTAATAATTTGTTTCACACTTTCTTTCATCCATGTCGTTCCTTACGAATAGGTATCTCTAGATTCGTCAATATTTCTTGGATAATCATCCATTGTTTTACTCCCTCATAACTTGCATCAGGAGTGAGCATGAGTCGATGTGCTAATACAAATGGTGCTAAATAAAGAATATCGTCAGGAACGACATAATCTCTATCGTGGATAAATGCATATGCTTTAACCGCACGCATTAATGCGACAGATCCTCGGGGACTCACTCCCAATTGTACGTATTTATGCTCTCTTGTTGCCCCAACTATTTCGATAATCAATTGCTTCAGCGTTCGGTCTAGAAACACGTCATTGATCGCACGTTGCATTTCTAACAATTGTTGCTTATCGATTACAGGATGAATTTCCTCGATTGGATGCCCTTTATCCGCACGTTCCAGCATCTCTAGTTCCCCTTCTCGTGTCGGATAACCCATACTTAATTTCATCATAAAGCGATCCAGTTGCGCTTCTGGTAATGGATATGTTCCTTCATAATCAACAGGATTCTGTGTTGCCATTACAAAGAATGGTCTATGTAATGCTCGAGTACTTCCATCTATTGTTACATGCATTTCTTCCATTGCTTCTAATAATGCGGACTGTGTTTTTGGTGAGGTACGATTAATTTCATCTGCTAAAATGATATCGCCAAAGATAGGGCCTTTTCGAAAGTCAAATACCATTTCTTTTGGGTTGTATACAGATACACCTGTCACATCTGATGGTAATAAATCTGGGGTGAATTGAATTCGCTTAAAATCACAATGAAGAGATTTAGCTAGTGCCTTTACTAGCATAGTTTTTCCTACGCCTGGTACATCCTCTAGTAATACATGCCCGTCTGCTAGTAATGCGACAAGACTGAGAATCGCTTCTTGTTCCTTCCCTATAATTACATTGTTTATATTAGTGATGATTTCACTTACTTGTTTTTGATATGTTGTCATCTCCTAGCCTCCATTCTAGCAATTCATTCCTTACCTTCTAGCATACCATTTTCTTGTATATTTTAGAAGAATAGGAATCTTGTAAATATATAATATTAAAGAAAAAACTACCTACAACTTGTATAGTTGCAGATAGTTTATCATTTTATCCGATAATCACTCGCTCTGTTGGGTAATGGAACTTATCTTGACTTGCATCTCCTCTGATAAGGAATAGAAAAGAAAAGATTCCAATACGACCAATAAACATTAAACACATAATCAACACTTTACCAAATGTCGATAAGTCTGGGGTAATACCCATCGATAGTCCTGTCGTTCCGAATGCAGAAGTCACTTCAAACATAATTTGAATAAGGGAGAAATCTTCCGTATATGTTAATAATATAACAGATGTCGAACATAATATAATCGCTGTAGAGATGACAATAAATGAGCGCATCATATCTTCATTATCAATCTCTCTACCAAATACTTTGACACTCGTATTTCCTTTTGCATAATTAAATATCGTCAGTAGCATAATCGCAAAAGTGGTTGTACGAATCCCGCCACCAACACTACTTGGTGATGCTCCAATGAACATGAGCAAACTAATTACAACTAGAGTTGGGATCGATAATTCCGATACATCCATTGTAGACAGGCCACCACTTCTTGATGTGACAGATTGAAATAGACTATAGAAGAATGTTTCATGCCAACTCTTATCAGCAAAGAACGCATTTCTTTCTAATAAGAAAATCACTACCCATCCAAAAATAACTAACCAAAAAAACGTGACTGTTGTTATTTTAGTAAATAAAGAGAACTTATGTCGATCATTAAATGCATTCTTTTTACCTTGTAACACTTCTTGTACTTCCACTAAAACAGGGAAGCCTATTGCCCCAAGTACAATTAAAATCATATTAATAAATTGGACAAAATAGTCATCCGCAAATGGAATGAGTGACGCTCCAGTAATATCTAATCCACCATTTGTTGTCGCACTGATTGCTCCAAAAACCCCATGTAATAATGCTTCTTGAAATGTATCATAATAATTCAGAAAGTGGATGGTTAAGATCATCGCACCGACGAATTCTATGACTAACATAAGTTTAAATATTTCTAACATTAGTTTCACTAAACCAGCTAATGTTTTACTATTTTGGTCGACCATGATTAATTTTCTATTTCTAATTCCAATTTTCTTTCCTAACACGACCCAAATAAATGTACCCATTGTC
>JAJUGF010000307.1 GCA_029268495.1 Gracilibacillus sp. | reverse complement strand
GAATCGTTAGCTTTGCAACAGCGGCGAGTGTGTTAAAGCACACAATAGAAGGAGATGGAAATGCTTTTTCAGTAGAAGAAGTGGAACAATTTATTCAATCTAATAACAAAGAAATAAGTAGATAAATAGAAGGAGGAATTCGGAATGGAAGTACGTTATGCAAACCATCCAGAAGAAATTAAACGATACAATACGACAGAGTTGCGTGAAAGATTTTTAGTGGAGAAATTATTTGAAGCAGGAAAAGTTCACTTAACCTATACACATGTAGATCGAATGATTTTTGGTGGGGTGACTCCTTCTTCTGAAGACTTAACGATTGCACTTGATAAGCAATTAGGTGTGAGTTATTTCCTTGAGCGACGAGAACTAGGAATTATTAATATTGGGAATGATGGGTATGTCATCCTTGATGGAGAACGCTATGAAATGAAACAATATGATGGGTTATATGTAAGTCGGGGTACAAAAGAAGTATGGTTTGGTTCCAATGATAGCGCTAATCCAGCTAAATTTTATATTAATTCTGCTCCAGCACATCATACGTATCCGACGGTAAAAATAGATATAAAAGAAATCAAACCATTAGAATTAGGAGAACCAGGAACATTAAATGAACGGAAGATTCATCAATATATTCATCCGAATGTATGTGAAAGCTGTCAATTACAAATGGGACTAACGATGTTACAACAAGGTAGTGTCTGGAATACGATGCCTGCACATACGCATGATCGTAGAAGTGAAGTATATTTATATTTTGATATGGATGAAGATACGAGAGCATTCCACTTTATGGGGGAACCTAGTGAAACAAGACATCTCGTATTAAAGAATGAACAGGCAGTCATTTCACCAAGCTGGTCTATTCATTGTGGAACAGCAACAAGTAACTACACATTTATTTGGGGAATGTGTGGCGAGAATATTACGTATGACGATATGGACCATGTTAGCATGGATGAATTACGTTAGGAGTGTGACAAATGACAGTAGGTTTAGATAACTTTTCATTAGATTATTTTTCATTAAAAGGAAAAACAGCCATTATTACTGGTGGGAATACAGGGTTAGGACAAGCATATACGGTTGCATTAGCAAAGGCAGGAGCAAATGTATTTGTTGTAACTCATAGTAAGGATTGGGATGAAACAATTGCCCATTTGGAAGAATCAGATGGAAAGTATGCATTTCATCAAGCAGACTTAACGAATCGGGAACAATTACAACAGATTGTGCCAGCATGTGTAAAGGAATTTGGAACAGTCGATATACTAGTAAACAACGCTGGTACGATTCGCCGTAATCCACTGTTAGAGTACAAAGATGAGGATTGGGATGCAGTGATGGCAATTAATTTAGATGCTGTTTACTTTTTAAGTCAACAAGCAGCAAAAGTAATGGTTGATCATAACTCAGGAAAAATTATTAATATTGCATCTATGCTTTCTTTCCAAGGTGGGAAATTTATCCCGCCATATACCGCAAGTAAACATGCAGTGGCAGGGTTGACGAAGTCCTTTGCTAATGAATTGGCAGAGCATAATATTCAAGTAAACGCAATCGCACCAGGTTATTTCGCAACGAAAAATACTGAGCCAATACGAGCAGATGAAAAACGTAATAAAGAAATTTTAGCTAGAATTCCTGCAGGGCATTGGGCAGATCCTAGTGAATTAATGGGGACAGTTGTCTATCTAGCTAGTAAAGCGTCTGATTATATGAATGGACATGTATTAGCAGTAGATGGTGGTTGGTTAGCGAGATGAGGTAAAGGGAAAATGATCAGGACGACTGGTCATTTTCTTTTGTCTACTATTTAAAAAGAAAGGAGTGTACTAGTTATGTTGAATTTAGGAATTCGAGGACATGATATTGCGTATCATGAACCAGTAGAAATTGCTCGAGAAGTGAGTAAGAAAGGTTTTAATTCTGTGCAATTAGCACTTGCGAAGTCTTTTACTACGATTCCGACACATACAGGCTCGCTAAGTCCTGGTTATGCAAAATATATTCGTAAGGTGTTTGATAAAGAACATGTTGATATTGCGATATTAGGTTGTTATATTAATATGATTCATCCAGATTTAGAAAAAAGAGAGGCACTATTGAATCGTTTTAAAGAACATATTCGATTTGCACGAGATTTTGGTTGTAGCATTGTTGCCTCTGAGACAGGTAATGTGCATGAAACAATGGGTTATACGGAAGATAATTTTACAGAAGAAGCATTTCAAAAAGTAGTAGAAAGTGTCAAAGTATTGGTTAATGAAGCGGAAAAGTGGGGTGTGATTGTAGGGATCGAAGGTGGTATCAATCATCCTATCCATACACCACAATTGATGCGACGTTTACTAGATGAGGTGGATTCGAACCACTTACAAGTAATATTGGATCCAGCGAATTTTATGTCGATAACAAATTACGAAAATCAAGAAACAGTGATACAAGAATCATTTGAATTATTTGGTGATAGAATAGTAGCAATTCATGCAAAAGATTTTGTGATAGAAGATGATTGGATCAAGATGGTCCCTGTTGGTAAAGGCATGTTGCGCTATGATGTATTATTTCAGGAATTGAAGAAGCGAAAGCCATATATCGAGATATTATTAGAAAATACAAAAGAACCATTTATTGATGAAAGCAAAGCATACTTAAACAAAATATATAAGGAAGTGAAAG
>JAJUGF010000306.1 GCA_029268495.1 Gracilibacillus sp. | reverse complement strand
GCAAACCCTGAATGTAATCGCCAAATTCTATGTTCTGAAGAGAATGAACACAAATATTTACGCGGTTGTTCCCACGAATGCCGAGTACACCCACGCAACTTATATGTAAAAGAACAAAATTTAACACAAGAAGATATTGACGCAAGACTAGCTATTATCGCAGAAGAAGAGAAAATGCAACAAGCACAATAAGCAATTTAAAGGAAGAGTCCATTCATAGAAATATGAATTTGACTCTTCTTTTTTATATCTATAGTTTCTAAAGCAATTCATTTAATTTACCCATAGTTTCGGTTCATTCTATTATGTAAAATAAACCTTGATAGCGCTTTATTATCAGGAAGACATCTAGGATAACTGAATTGGTGGGATATGATGACAACAGATGAACAAATAAGAAAAAAGATGAGCTTACTTGCAATTACATGGCCTATATTTATTGAAGTTTTTTTAAACACTTTCATGAGGATAGCAGATATATTCATGCTTAGCTTCGTATCTGATGAAGCAGTTGCTGCTATTGGTGTAGTAAACCAATTAATGATGTTTACATTCGTCTTATTTAATTTTACCGCAATGGGCACAGGTGTGGTTGTAGCACAATTTGTTGGTGCTGAGAAATGGCATGATGTGAGTAAAACGATTGCAAATGCAATATTTATTAATTTATTATTTGGTATCTTTATAAGTAGCGTCGTTGTACTATTTAGATATTCGTTTCTAGATTTATTTCAATTACCAAAAGAATTACTCGTATATGCAGATCAATACATTCTAATCGTTGGTGGAACTTTATTCACACAATCCATCATGATGACGATTTTCTCTGTTTTACAAGCACAAGGATTCACAAAAGAAGTGATGTATATTGCATTAGGAATGAATGTGTTTAACATTATAGGTAATGCACTATTTATTTTTGGATTGTTTGGTATACCTACATTAGGTGTAATGGGTGTAGCAATATCTACCGCTATTTGTCGAGGGATTGCCGTAATTGTTGCTTTTATTCTGCTATACAGAAAAACAACCATTCCATTGCACTTACGCGATTATTTTATATTAAAGAAAAGATATGTGAAGAAAATCTTACAAATAGGTATTCCTGGTGCTGGAGAACATTTATCTCACAACCTTAGTCAACTCACGATTACTGTCTTTATCACAATGTTAGGCACACAGGCTTTAACAACAAGAATTTATACACAAAATCTTACAAATCTAATGACGGTTTTCTCTTTATCGATTGCAAAAGGCATGCAAATATATATTGGACAGCTAGTCGGTGCAGGTAAATTAGAAGAAGCATATAAAGAAATGTATCGTGGCTTAAAAATCGCTACTATTGTTGCATTAATCATAGGAAGTCTCATTGCTATATCTGGTGAATGGTTACTCGGATTTTTCACAAGCGATTCGGATATTATTGCACTCGGATCTATTATTTTATTCTTAGGGATGATATTAGAACCTGGAAGGACATTTAATCTTGTTATCATTAGTTCATTACGCGCTTCAGGAGATGCCACTTATCCTGTTCTAATTGGTATTCTGTCGATGTGGGGAATTAGTGTAACGCTTGCCTATTTATTCGGATTGCCATTAGGATATGGCTTAATTGGTATTACTATTGCTATCATTATAGACGAATGGTTTAGAGGCGGCTTAATGTTCTGGCGTTGGAGAAGTAAAAAATGGCAAGAGAAAAAACTTGTAGAAAACGATACTCTCGTAACTTCAAACTAATGGTTTCTATACCAGAAACCTCTCATCCATACGTTCAAGACAGATAACTTCGTTGCTATCATTCCATATGTTATCATAAAAAGAAAAAGGAGCGATTTGTTGTATGTCTGTTTTTGATATTCAGGTTGAAAAGGTAAATGGAAATCAAGTACCATTAGAAGAATATAAAGCAAAAGCAATGATCATTGTCAATACAGCAAGTAAATGCGGGTTTACTCCACAATTTGATAGTTTACAATCATTATATGAAAAATACAAAGAGGATGGATTGATTATATTAGGGTTTCCTAGTAATCAATTTATGAATCAAGAACCAGGCTCTAGTGAAGAAGCTTCAGAATTTTGTAAATTAAATTACGGTGTCAGTTTTCCTATGTTCGCTAAGATTGATGTAAGGGGAAAAAATGCACACCCACTATTCAAGCACATCACAAAAGCTGCACCTGGAATTATTTCAGATCAAATCAAATGGAATTTTACCAAATTTCTACTCGATGAAGATGGAAATGTTGTAAAAAGGTATGCACCTAAGACTGACCCAAATGAAATGGAAGAAGATCTTAAAGAACTTTTAGGAATTTCAATGTAAGAGATTGTTACAAAACAATTCTATAATTACAAAAAATCCAAACGATTCGGCAAACAGCTTTTCAATCGTTTGGATTTTTTACGTAATGAAAGATAAATTACAGATAACTCTATTTGGTTATCTAAAGCTTTTGTATGTGCTTAGCAATCGCTCCGACTTCTCCGCTTCCCTTTCCGTGGGTTTTTCCCCACAGGAGCGGAAACAGACGCCTTCGCTTTTTTATACTCTACAACTATAGTAACGATAAAGAACTTTAGTTACCCATTTCATTTAATAAGTTTGCCATTTCAATTGCGGAGATGGCAGCTTCTGCACCTTTGTTCCCTGCTTTTGTTCCTGCACGCTCAATAGCTTGTTCGATAGTATCT
>JAJUGF010000305.1 GCA_029268495.1 Gracilibacillus sp. | reverse complement strand
GCAGATCATGGACCGGGTATTTGGAATGCCCAAGTGTTAGATGTGACAGAGAAGTTTTTACAGGCACATTTAAAAAAGCCAATTTGATTAAAATACTATCAACCGAAAGATGGAGATAATAGTATTCTTTCATTACAAAAATCCCAATGATTCGAAATTAATTTATGAATCATTGGGATTTTTTTGCACATTAATAGGTAACTCTATTTGGTAATGTGGAGCATTTTATATGTGCTTGTGAGCAGCAGTGGGGTATACGCACACGAATCATTGCACACAATAACTAGTTATAGTCTTGTCGTATCATCCTTCGTGTTTTGTTTGAAGAACAATATTTATGTCCCAACTCAGGTATTTAATATGGTGAAATTTCCACTCGATTTCTCCCGTTTTGTTTCGCTTGGTATAAAGCATGATCTGCTTGCTCTAATAATAATGGCATTGGTTGGTTTTCGTAAATAGAAACTCCAAAGCTCGCAGTAATTGTCCCTGCTGTTTCAAAAGTATGATCTTCAATGGCTTTTCTTATTTTATTTGCAAGTATGACAGTATCTTCACGTCGTCTTCTTGATACAATGATAAATTCTTCTCCACCCCATCTGCCCATATTATCACTATGTTCTAATTGAGAGATGACAACATCTGTAATTTCTTTTAAGACAGAGTCTCCGATAGCATGACCAAATGTATCATTAATGGATTTGAAATAATCAATATCGAACAAGATAACTGAAAATGTTTGCTTCTTTTTTACACATTCATCTAGCCACAAGTAAATCTTTCTTCGATTCGCTACACCTGTTAATGTATCGTAATAAGCTAATTTCTCAACCATCTCTTTTTCGGTATAGTAAGTAATGACATTACGTACAAAAAAGATAAAGATAATATATACAAAATTAGATAGATAGAATTGTAGTAGACGTTCTACACCTACTGCTGGGATATCATGTAAATGAATAGAACCAATGACAACAAGACAAATCCAGATAAGGAAAGCATAGATTAATCCAGCTTTTTTAGACAAGGAAATAAAAATAAATACGAGAATAAGTGGCGTCCAATATGTAAAGCTACCTGTATGTGGATGCTGTAATTCAATCATATCGAATGTGACAATATTATAAAACTTTACGAGTAATAAAAGACTGATAACGGTAAGGTTCAAGTATTCTACTATCTGTAATGTGTTTGGGAAGAGTAATAAAATGAATGAAAATGTGAAAACAATGATAAAAATTGATAACATAAACGTATTCATTGGATTCGAATAAGAAGACAATAAAAGACCCATTATGCTTGCAATTACAATAATCGGCAAGATAATCATATACATTTGTCTTTTTAGTTTTTCATATTGATTCATCATTATTACGCCCCATCAAGATGTAGTAGGTATTTTAATATAATTATATCAAAATACCTATGTGTTAGCTATATGCAGATAGAAGATGCGTGATAGAATCTAAGCCTTTTTCCCTTTCTTGTCCACTACAACTGCACCAACAATATCTCCGACTACATTAGATGCAGTTCCAGCCATCCCAATTAAAGCATCTACACCAGCGATTAGCGCAACAATTTCTAGCGGCAAGTCAAACAATGTTAATACAGCGGCCAAAGTTACTAATCCAGCTGCAGGTACACCAGCTGTTCCAATAGATAGTAATGTTCCTATCACAACAATCATTGCTAAATCAGTTGCTGAAAAATTTGCGTTTGTCACATTTGCGGCAAAAACAATCGATGCTCCCATACGAAGTGCACCGCCATCAGAGTTGAAAATAGCTCCTAATGGAAGACTGAAATGAACAATTTTATCAGATACACCTAATTTTTTTGCATCTTCCATCGCGATGGGCAATGTTGCTACACTACTAGATGTGAAGAAAGCAGTTGTAAAAGAACGACGAATCGTTGTATAGAATTTTCGAATAGACACACGAGAAAACTTTAAAAACCCAGTATAGACAAATGCCCACAGCAGGATCACTCCAAGATAAAATACCGCGGTAAACTTAAGTAAGGACTCGAATGTATCCCATCCTTGCGTACCGAATGTCGAAGCTGCAATAGCAAAAATTCCTATCGGCGCATATAACAAAATTCCTTTTAATACTCTAAAGAATAGCTCATTCAATGCTTCTAATACTTCTTGCAACACCGTGCCATATTTCACTAATTTTGGATCATTTGCATGCTTCATTGTAGATAATGCATAACCAATAATAATTGCTAGAAACAAAATAGCCATTAAATTACCAGAGTTAAATGCGGCAAAGATATTATCTGGTACAATATTTAACAAAATATCGCTGAAAGAGGGATTCGCAGGCTCATCTACTTGTGCGTTTGGAAGCGTCAAATTTGCTCCAGGATTGATGATAAGTGCAAGTCCTAATCCAATCAGTACGGCCATTGCTGTTGTGATACTGTAGTATAAGACAAGCTTTCCACCTGTTTTCCCTAGTTCTTTCGGATTCATATTATTTACTGCAAGTACGACTGTCAAGAAAACAACAGGAATTGCGATCATACTTAATAAATTGATTAAAATTGTTCCAAGCGGCTTGATTACCTCAATAGAAGGACCAACAATCACTCCAATAATGATACCTAATAAAAAGCCAATCGACATTTTAATAACCAAGCTTGTCTGTTTATATGTTTTCCAGAGATTCATTCAACCTCCTACCTTTCTCTT
>JAJUGF010000304.1 GCA_029268495.1 Gracilibacillus sp. | reverse complement strand
GAAGGAAAAACACTTAGCATCTTGTTTCCTTGGAGGCATTTATTTACCTAATGACGGACAAGTATCTGCTCCTCACGTGACAAAAGCATACGCAAAAGCTTGTGAAAATAATGGTGTGATTATTTATGAGCATAGTCCTGTCACTTCACTAATCGAAGAAAGTAATGAAGTAATTGGTGTGAAAGTGAAACAAGATGTCTACTATTCAGACCATGTCATTATGGCAACAGGAAAAGATCCAATTGTTACATCAAAATTTTTACATGACATGATTCCAGTAAAAGGAGAATGTATTAGTGTAAAGACAGAAACTCCTGTCATTCAATCAACCATATTTGGTCCTAAATGTTATCTAGTACCAAAACAAAATGGAAAAATAATTATTGGCGCAACTTCTGTGCCTAACGTTACAGATCAGGGTGTCTCTGTTAAAGCGATTGCTCATTTATTACATCATGCGTGCGAACTTATACCATCATTACAAGAAGCGCGTGTGGAAAATTATTGGTCAGGTATTAGGCCGCTAACAAAGGATGAGAATCCGTATATTGGTGCAATTCCAAATAAAAAAGGGTTATATATCGCTACAGGGCATTACCGAAATGGTATCTTACTCGCACCGATCACAGGAAAAATCATTGCAGATATGATTGAGAAGAAATCTTTAGCATCATATTTGTCTGCCTTTTCCATTCAGCGAGAAGTATCGATGTCTATGTGAAAGGAGGAGGGATATGCAACTAATTATTAATGGAGAGAATGTCACAATCAATGAAGACATTCAGACAATAGCTGACGTAATAGATACATTAGGGTTAAAAAATAAAATCGTTATCATAGAATTAAATGGCGATATTGTGTTGAAAGAAGAACATCCAAATAGAAAAGTTAAACATGGCGACCGTATGGAGTTGGTCCATTTTGTAGGAGGAGGATAATAATGTTAAAAATAGGTTCATTCACATTTCAATCAAGACTTTTTTTGGGGACAGGTAAATATTCTAACTTTAAAGTTCAGAAAGAAGCAGTAGATATTTCAGAGACGGAAGTTTTAACATTTGCAGTAAGAAGGATGAATATATTTGATGCAAATCAACCTAATTTTCTTGAATTGATTGATTTAGAAAAATATACATTTTTGCCAAATACAGCTGGAGCAAAAACAGCAGAAGAAGCGGTAAGAATAGCAAAGCTCGCAAAAGCTTCTGGATTATGTGACATGATTAAGGTAGAGGTAATTGGATGTGATCGTACATTATTACCAGACCCTGTTGAGACATTGAAAGCATCAGAAATGTTATTAGAAGAGGGTTTTACAGTTTTACCATATACATCAGATGATGTTGTTTTAGCAAAGCGCTTAGAACAATTAGGTGTACATGCGATCATGCCTGGAGCTTCGCCAATTGGTTCCGGACAAGGAATTATCAATCCATTAAACATGCAATGTATTATTGATCAAGCAAATGTTCCTGTCATTGTCGATGCAGGTATCGGGGCTCCGTCAGATGTAACACTTGCTATGGAAATGGGAGCAGATGGAGTGTTATTGAACACAGCTGTTTCTAATGCGAAGGATCCAGTGAAGATGGCACACGCAATGAAAATTGCTATAGAAGCTGGACGATTAGGATATGAAGCAGGAAGAATAGATAAGAAAACATATGCTGAAGCAAGTAGTCCAAAAGAAGGGATTAGTATTGGTGGATAAGCGTTATCATCGACAAGAATTATTTCAACAAATTGGAGTAAATGGGCAAAAGCAATTAGCAGATAGTCATGTACTCATTGTTGGTGTTGGTGCACTTGGTTCGAGTAGTAGCGAAATGCTTGCCCGAGCCGGTGTCGGAAAGTTAACTATTGCAGATCGAGATTATGTGGAATTAACGAATTTACAACGGCAACATTTATTTACTGAAAGAGATGTGGAAGAGAAAATTCCAAAAGCAATAGCAGCAAAAAATAGATTAGTAGAAATAAATTCAACAATTGATATTGATGCAATCATCGCGGATATAGGTGCAGATGAACTAGAAGAACTGATACAACAAGTCGATTTAGTTATCGATGCAACAGATAATTTTGATACAAGATTAGTTATAAATGATTTAGCTATTAAATATGCAGTGCCTTGGATTTATGGTGGTTGTGTGAGTAGTTATGGAATAACATTTACTGTAATCCCAAATAAAACTCCTTGCTTGCAATGCTTACTTGAGCATATTCCAAATGATGGAGAAACGTGTGATACTGTTGGCATTCTCTCACCAGCAGTACAAATGGTTGTAGCACATCAAGTATCTGAAGCATTGAAGATTCTAACAGGCAATGAAGAAGCTTTATCTAAACAATTAATTGCATTTGATGTATGGAAAAACCAAACAATGTCTATCCGTGTAGACCAATTAAAAAAAGTAGATTGTGTGACATGTGCGAAGAAACAGTACCCATACCTAACATATGAGGCAAAACTAAAAACAACTGTGTTGTGTGGGCGAAATACGGTTCAAATTCGAACAGGGAATCGATCTACACCAAATTTTGAAGAAATCGCCACAAGATTAAAGAAAACACTTGCACATAATGTATCTAACAATAATTTTTTGTTATCGTTTGAGATTGATTCATATAGAATTGTTGTATTTAAAGATGGTCGTACTTTTATACATGGTACGAATAATATCACAGAAGCCAAGAAGTTATACTATGGATATGT
>JAJUGF010000303.1 GCA_029268495.1 Gracilibacillus sp. | reverse complement strand
GCCATTGGTTCACTGTACCATTTCGCCTTGATTTCTTCTTCTGGACGTAATTCGATTTCAATCTCTTCACCTGTCTTCGTATCCAGGTCAATCGTAGATAATGGTGCACATACATAGAATGGAATTCCGTAATGTTTTGCCAAAATTGCCACACCTGATGTACCGATTTTATTCGCTGTATCTCCATTTGCAGCGACGCGATCACAACCAACTAGTACTGCTTGAATCTTTCCTTGTTGCATCACAATCGATGCCATATTGTCACATATTAATGTCACATCTACTCCCGCTTGGTCTAGTTCCCATGCAGTTAAACGTGCCCCTTGTAATAATGGTCTTGTCTCATCTGCATATACTTTGAAGTTGTACCCTTTTTCTTTTCCTAAATAGATTGGCGCTAATGCTGTACCATACTTAGCTGTTGCGATTGTACCTGCATTACAATGTGTTAATATTCCCATTCCATCTTCCAACAACTCTAACGCATACTGGCCTATTGCTTCACATACTTCTTCATCTTCTTGTTTAATTAAATCTGCTTCTTCTTTTAAAGCTTGCTTGATTTCAGCAATAGATGTCGATTTTTCTTTTTCGAGTCGACGTTCCATTCTATCCAATGCCCAAAATAAATTCACAGCAGTTGGACGGGAAGACGCTAATTTTTCTTTAGCTTGTTGAAATGCAGCATCAAATTCCTCATAGGTAGTTGCTTCAACATGCTTTGTTACGAGATACATACCATATGCTGCTGCGATTCCGATTGCTGGAGCACCACGTACTTTTAGATGATAAATCGCATCCCAAATATCATCCACTGTCTCAAGCTTTAAAAATACTTTTTTGTTCGGTAATTGTGTCTGATCAAGTAAGATAATTTGGTTATTCTCATCATCTAACCTGACCGATTCGATTACTGTCACATGTTCTGTCATCTTCCTGACCTCCTAACGAAATACGCGTGTTACTTGATCCACGAAATCTTTTCCAGTCTGGAATGTCTCTCGTTGTAAAATAAATTGTTTTGCAATTGTTAGACATTGTATTTCTGCTTGTGCACGTTTTTCTTCGTCTTCAATCGACGTAATATCTGCTACTTTAGCTAGTCCAATAATTCGCCTTGATAGTTCAAGTCCTGCTACAGCAGAAGTATCTTTCAGTATTCCATTGATATAATACGTAAAAAATCCTTTGTATGTAGCAACACGATCCTTTTCTGTTTCATTCCATAATTGTTCTACTTTTGTTTTAAATAAATCAATGACTTGTTCGATTGTTGTTAAAATATACTGACAAAATGCATCTTGGCTTGCGTTGTCAGTAATTACAGCTTTACCGTTGGCATATGCAAAAATTAGATTTGCAATCACGTTACCAACATCATACCCTGCAGGTCCATAAAATGCGAATTCTGGATCAATTACTTTCGTGTCATCCTTTTTTATAAAAATAGAGCCTGTGTGCAAATCTCCGTGAATTAATGATTGGGCATTTGTCATGAATGCAAACTTTAATTTTGCTGTTTCTAGTAATAACTTCTCGTCTTGCCAAATCTCTTTTTCGACAAATGGTAAAGTTTTAGCAAAGACCTCATTTCTATCACATCGATAAAATGGCTCTGTATACACTAAATCTTCACTAATCTCGCAAAGTTCTGGATTAATGAAGTTCTTTACTAATGCTTTCTTTTCTTTATGATTCATGACTACATCCGATGTAAGTAACAATGTGCGCGCCATGAATGTTGTGATATGGTCAGCAAATTCCGGGAATGTCTGATGACTCATTAATGCTTGGCGCATAATTGTATAATCAGATAGATCTTCCATTGCGAAACAATTCATAATCGGATCATATTGATACGTTTTTGGTGTATATTCTGGCACATAGTTGTATTGAATTGTTAGGATATCACTTTCAATGCGATTTCGATCTGGTGACACTTTAAATTCATCGGAAATACGTGCGACTGGACCTGCTTGCTTTAAAATAATCGAATCTTTATTTTTCTCATCTACTACACGAAACACATAGTTCAAATTACCATCACCAATTTCTTTACATGACAATTCGGCATCTTCTTTAAAATAATCTAACTGTGTTTGTGCATATTCTTTTGCTTGCTCTTCATTCATTGTAAAATAAGATTTTTTGAAATCCGTCATTTAATACGCCTCCTATTTTAATTTGTAATAGGTAATTGCTAATGCTAATGCAAATACGGTTCCTTTTACAATATCCATTGCGTAATACGGAACACTTAGCATGACTAAACCATTTGCTAAAATACCGATTAAGACGGCACCAATAAATGTACCGAATGCATTTGGCTTCCCTGCACCTAAGACAGATAATCCGATAAATGCTGCTGCTACTGCATCCATTAAATAGCTACCACCTGCATTAATCTCAGCTGTCATTACTCTCGATGCAAGGACAATACCGCCAACGCCTGCCAATAGTGCAGATAATACGTATGCAAGAACTTTGTATTTGTTTACTGCAATTCCTGATAATCGTGCCGCTTCTTCATTTCCACCAATGACATACATGTAACGCCCATGCTTTGTGTACGTAAGGAAAATGTGTACCAATATGACTAGGACAAACATGATGATGATAATGAGCGGATATTTCCCAATTAAGCCAAATGCATCAGCAATTTTTCCTTCTGCATAACTTCCATCAGGCATAATCATGTTCTCAGAGATGCTGGCACTT
>JAJUGF010000302.1 GCA_029268495.1 Gracilibacillus sp. | reverse complement strand
TCTGCAACAAAGAAATGCGCTTCTGGAGCTGTAACTGTTTCTGTTTCATCAATCGAAATCTCAAAGTCTATCGCTTTATCTGCTTTCTGAATATACGCATTGTATACATGCTCCATAAAATCAATTGCTTCCCCATATACGAGGGTATTTTTCGCTAAGCTTGTATCGTCGAATTGAATAGATAGACCATTCACATCAAATGCTTTATTTAAATAATGTGTTGTATAATATTCTTTTCGATCAACTGGCAAACTAGCAAATTCCTGTTGTAGTGCTTCATCTGTTTTTTCTTCTATATCATTACGAATTTGTTCAGAACAATCTAATGTTATAAAACTGAATCCTAACTCTAATGCATATGCAATGTCTTTTTCTAATTTAATATGATCCGCATCTGCACCATACCCATCTTTATAACCTTCTTGCAATACTGCAAAGCTTGCTGCATCTAAGATATCTGTCATTGTTCGATTTAATAATGTTAATTCACGGATACTTTGTTGTGCGAGTATTGGTTTCACTTTTCGTTCACGTGTTGTTTCAATATGGCCTGGAGATGCTACGCCTAACCGATCACCAAGTCCCATTGTTGCTATTTGTGTACCAAAAGCTTGTGGAACAGTGTATTCAAAATATTTATTGATCACAAGTCTATTTTCGTACGATAAAGGAGAAACTTTCCCTTTTCCAACTATATCTCCTGTTAATTCTTCAAATAGATTTCCTTGTCCTGTTGCTAATACGTATTTTGTTGTACCAACTTTCACCATCACAATCGTTGTATCATCTTTTTGTTCAAATGACTTTTCATATACCGTTACTTCCCTTGAAGATTCTGGTACTTTCCCTTCCGCTAATACGTCTAGTACACTACTTAATTGTTCCACAATGCTCCACTCCCTTTTGATAACGTTTTCAATTAATAATAAAAATGTGTTGCCATTCTATCCAGCTCATCTATTTTTTAAATAAATAGCGATAAAAATAACAACGTTGTTATTTTTATGATATACTATTTACATACAGAACTCAACTATAAATTCTTTATATTATAAAAAAGGTTAAGGTGATCAATTTGACAGTCACAATTAAAGATATTGCTAAGCTTGCTGGTGTAAGTTATTCTACCGTATCTAAAGCATTAAATAATAGTCCATTAGTAAAAGAAGAAACGAGAAGAAAAATATTAGACGTTGCTTGCGAAATGGGATATGAGCCTAATTTAGCTGCAAAACAATTAGTACGTAAAAAAACAGATGTGATTGGTTTAATGTGGCCAACAATCGAAAGAATTGTACTTGCCACTTTAGTGACAAATATAAGTAAAGCATTTGAAAAAACGCCTTATTCCATGATTTTATCTGTCGATGCTCAAGAAACAGCTGTGGATACATTCCGTAAATTTCAAGTGGATGGCATGATTGTTTTCGGAGAATCAAAGCACATGCATTTGTATGATTATACCATTCCATTTGTTGTGTATGGTGTATCGGAAAGTACTCAACCACTTTATCCAATTATTGATGCGAACCACGAAGCGTCTATGTATAAAGCAGTAGAACACCTCCATCAATTAGGTCATCGACAAATTACGTATATTGGACAGTATGACAAATCAGATGCCCTACAAATCGAAAAAGTCGATGGCTATGTGAAAGCAATGAAAAAACTCCATTTAGCAGATTATATACATATCGTTGATTCCAATGGCTTGAACTGGTTTGACGGCTACTCTGCAATTGACCGAGCACTTGAGAGTAAACCAACTGCAATGATTGGTGGAAGTTATGATCTTAGCGGAGGAATGATTCGAGCATTACAAGAGAAAGGGTTCTCGATACCTCATGATATTTCTTTGATCAGCTATGACAATATTCCGCAAATGGCAAATATGGAAGTACCGATGACTTGTATTGGTGTACCAGTACATTTGCTAGCAGAGGAAATTGTACAAGCAATCATTCATCAAATTGAATCACCAACAGAAGAACCAACTGTAAAGAAATTGACACCTACTTTGACAATAAGAGAAAGTACAGGGCCTTCACCAGAACCTTCAGACTCATAATGTTAGCCTTTCATGTCTCTAGAAAGCAGCTATTGCTACCTAGAGACATGTGAAAAAAAGAGGATTATGTTGTGCCTACTTCTATTTGTCTCCAAACAGCCGCATAGACATCTTTTAGAGGGATACCATATTTCTCTGCAAGCAAACGGCAATCCTCATATTCTGGAGACACTTTTACCACTGTCCCGTCTTGCAATCCTTCTTTCAATGTTACTTCTCCCCATTTCAACTTTATCTTTCTTGTTCTACGTTCCATTCGAAATACTGTAATGGGATAGTACCTGATTCCGAGTGTTGTTGTTTCTTTCAATAAAATGGATTGTATTTCTGTTAATAATTCTTTACTACACAATAATTGCAATTGAACTGCAGGTCGATTTTTTTTCATATATATCGGTGTATAATACACGTCATTTGCTCCTGCATCAAATAATTTTTCCATGACATAACCGAGCCATTCCCCTGGTGTATCGTCTAAGTTCACTTCTACTTTTAACATATCTTGATCAATATGTTCGATATTCGGTGGATACTGTTGCATGACCATTCACCTCCATATGGTGTACACATATTTCTTTCTCTATTGTAGCAAAAAGTTGAGACATAAATATTGTTCTTAACATAAAAAAACGAACAATGCCGCATTTATTAAAAAATGA
>JAJUGF010000301.1 GCA_029268495.1 Gracilibacillus sp. | reverse complement strand
TCGAATTATTGCCAAAATGAATTCATTAACAGACAAACCACTTATCCAAAAGCTTTATGAAGCCTCTCAAGCTGGTGTACAAATCGAATTAATTATTCGTGGCATTTGTTGTCTAAAGCCTGGAATCGAGAAAATTAGTGAAAATATTACTGTAAGAAGCATTGTTGGACGTTTTCTAGAACATAGTCGAATCTATTGTTTTCATCATAATGGTGAAGAGAAAATCTTCTTATCTTCTGCTGATTTGATGACAAGAAATATGGTAAAGCGAGTAGAGTTAATGTTTCCTATCTTTGAAGGCCGAATCAAAGCAAGAATTATGGACATATTACAAATCATGTTAGAAGATACTGCGAAAACTCGCATACAACAGTCAGATGGAAAGTATCGACATATTAAAAATGAAACAAAAGATCCATTAATCGACTCTCAACTCGTCCTATTTGATATGGCGTATCACTTATTGGAAGATGAGGAATGAGTGAGAGGTAAGTATACATTCTTGTTGATTACTTCAAACAAAAATATCGTACAAATAACCGCATTTAATTTCATGGAACATTCTTACTTTAGGTATTTGCACTATATAAAAAGTAGTTCAGTCAATCTTACAAATCGCAATCTTGTAAGCCAAAACTGAACTACTTTTGTTATTCCACATTTTTTTATTTCCACCTTACAAGCCGATAATCGCTTTTGGAAGTAATTGTTTTAACATTAAATCATCCAGGCTTTTAAATTGATAGCCTTGTTTTTTTAATTCATCAATGATTGGACCTAGCGCATCTGCGTTATCTTTAGATACTGTATGCATTAAGACAATGGCGCCAGGATGAATTTGATTAATTACTTGGTCATATGCATAATTCCAACTTTGTTCTTGTCCTTCATTCCAATCAACAAAAGCCAATGACCAAAAGATGTGTGTATAACCTAATTCATTTGCCCATTGTAATGATTGCTCATTAAATGTCCCTTTTGGCGGTCTGATATATTGGACAGATACATTATCAGCTAATTTCTCCATTTTGCTTGTTAAATCTTCCACGTCTTTTGTAAAAGCCTCTTTGGAAATTTTGGTGAAATCGCGATGCCCATCAGAGTGATTTCCAATAATATGACCTTCACGCATCATTTTCTTTACTAAATCTGGCTGGTCATCCACGTAGTGTCCTGTTAAAAAAAACGTTGCAGGAACATTCTTTTCTTTTAACGTAGCTAAGATCTGCTCCGTATAACCCGCTTCATAGCCATTATCAAAAGTTAGATAGACGTGTTTATCTCCAGATGGATCTAAGTAAAAACTATTATATTTTTCTAAAATAGTTCTGTACTTCCCTACATCTGGCTGTTCATGATTCTCTGCCTTCTTGTATCCCCATCCATAAGTTACGCCTGAGATTTCCATTGGACTTGATACTAGTAGCAGAAGTGTTAGAAATAAGAATAGCCGCTTTTTCATACAATCACCTTTTTAAGTATTTTAAGACGCACATGTCTTATTTCTATTTTCACTTAAAAAGAAGATATTATGCTGATTCCTTAAAAAATAATACTGGCAATTAAACCAAAGATAAACAATGGAATATTGTAATGTAAAAATGTCGGTACACATGTATCCCATATATGATGATGCTTTCCATCTACACTTAAGCCAGATGTAGGACCTAATGTACTATCAGAAGCTGGAGATCCTGCATCTCCTAATGCTGCTGCAGTTCCAATTAGTGTTGCTGTCGCTATTGGAGAAAATCCCGCTTCTAGACAAATTGGTACATAAAGTGCCGCAATGATTGGAATTGTACCAAAGGAAGATCCAATTCCAATTGTAATTAATAACCCAACAAGTAATAAAATAAATGCAATTAATAAATGGTTTGACTCAAGTAACGCAGAGGAAGATTCCACTAGTGCTTGGATGGAACCAGTCTCTGTAAGAATATGGCCAAATCCTGATGCAACCAACATGACGAATGCAATTGTTCCCATCATCGTTACACCTTTTTGAACAAATGCATCACCTTCTGATAATGGTGTACAGAATAATGCCACCATACAAATAATCCCCGCTAACGCACCTACAACCAGACTCTCTGTAATGATTTGTGATGTCAATGCGATAAGAATGGCGATAATGGTAAATAAATGTTTGCGATTAAATTGAACGTTCTCTATTTTATCTTCCACATAATTGTTTGGTAAATATTGTGGTGCCACACGGTCTTTACGATATGTAATAAAGACAGCAATCAAAAGACCAACAATCATTCCGATACCAGGAAGTAATAAAGCTTTTGTTGTTTCACTTATAGTGATGTCAATGCCATTATTCTGCATTCCTTCTTGAATGGTTTGGTGAAAAATTAAACCAAATCCGACTGGCAACATCACGTATGGTGCTTTTAATCCAAACGTCAAAGCAGAAGCTACTGCTCGACGATCTAATTTCATTTGATCAAATATCTTTAATAATGGCGGAATCAGAATAGGAATAAATGCAATATGAACTGGAATTAAATTTTGCGAAAGCGATGCGATGACAGCGATGGATAATACTAACATCGTTCTTTTTCCAGTTAATTTGTTGATTAAATTCTTCACTAATAATGATGTAATTCCTGTATAGCTAATCATTGCGGCAAAAACACCTAATAGAATATAACTTAGTGCTGTATTTGCTTGACCACCCATACCTTCAATTAATAACTCTACTGACCTAATCAGACTTTCCCCTGAC
>JAJUGF010000300.1 GCA_029268495.1 Gracilibacillus sp. | reverse complement strand
ACTAAAAAATCTACAAAAAATAATGCAGCTTCCTTCATTGTTTCATATGCTTTTGCTAAAAATTCTTTGTCATTTGTATATAAATAATGCTCCCATAAATGCAAAGAAAGCCATGCTGCGCCCATTGGCCAATAACTTGCTGGTGGATATATGTCTTGAGGTGCTGTATCTGCCCATATATCTGTATTGTGATGTGCTGCAAATCCACGACATCCATACATTTGTTTTGCTGTTTGTCTGCCTGTCTCTCTCATTCTCTCTATCAATTCAAATAATGGAAGATGGCATTCAGCTAAATTGCATACTTCTACAGGCCAATAATTCATCTGTAAATTGATATTAATCGTGTATTTACTATCCCAAGGCGGAAGCATCAAATCATTCCAGATTCCCTGTAACGTAATTGGCAAACTGTTCGGCCTGCTTGATGCAATCATTAAATACCTACCAAAGTGAAAATAGGTCGCAATAAGCCCTGTATCTACTTCGCCATCTGATAATTTTTCTAATCGATTATTCATCGGTAAAGAGTTTTGTGGAGATTTCTCTTCATTAAATTGTAATTGTACCCGATGAAATAATTGCTGATAATCATTCACGTGACGTTTCTTTAATGTCGGATAATCCATACTAGCTACGTTATAGATTACATTTTCACATTGGGTAGTCACATTTTCATAACGAAACGTTGTTGCAGCACTTAATAGAATGGTGACATTGGTTGCATTTTTTATACGAATACGATTACCAATTGTTTCACATTCACCATCTTCTACGATTGCTTTTGCTAACACCGCAAAACCAATCCCATCTTTTCCACCTGTTTCCCCTGTCATCACAATGCTTGATGCATCTCTTTTGATGATTTCATCTACATTTCTTGTATTCCCACGATCTAAATAGACCTTCATAGAAATGGCATGTGGCTTTGAAGCTGTAACTCTCATTACAAGCATTTGATCAGGATATGTTGTAAAAACTTCTCTTTTATAAGAAACATTACCCACCCTAAAAGTTGTCGATATCGTTGCTTCATGTAAGTCTAATTCTCGTCTGTAATCACTATATTCATCAAGTCCATCATTTTCCATAAAAAGTGTACCTAGTGGTTCATAATGACGTTGGCAACTCGGCACACCTGATAAACTTAATTTAGCCAGTTCCTCTGCTTCTTTTATTTGACCATTTGCAAGTAGTTGTCGAATTGTCTGTAAATTAGTTTGTGCATCTGGATTGATTCGATCACGAGGTCCTCCATACCAGACGGAATCTTCATTTAATTGAATCCTTTCATTTTGTACATCTCCAAAAACCATCCCACCAAGTCGGCCATTGCCAATTGGTAAAGCTTCATTCCAATTGGTAGCAGGTTTATCATACCAAATCCCTATATTACTTTGTTCCATTTATTTCACCTCTTCTTATTTACTCATTTTAAAAAAGGTACTACCTACAAATGTACACGCTGTAAGTAATACCTAGTTAAGTAGAATGGAGTTATATTTTATTATTCTTTAATCGCTCTAAATGAATTGCGATATAACCCAATTCTGATTCTGGAATGTCCATATCATATTTTTTTAATATATGTTCTTTCACTTCCACCGCACAAGAAAAAGCGAGTGGAAATTTCACCTTCACCATTGCAAGCATTTCTTGATCCATAGAATAATGTTCCTTAGTAGAAAGTCGATGCAATACAAATCGCAAATGCGTTAACAATCTTTGATAAGATATATCCTTTTCGACTATCTCTAATTCCAAATATGTACAAATATAATGCACCATATCTTGAATAATCGTTGTTTGTAAAATAGTGTCTGAGTATTCTCTCTCTCAAAGTTTCATTGTATGCAAATGTAATGCTATAAAAGCAGCTTCGTCAATTGGTAAAGTCACATGTATTTTTTCTTTGATACGTTCAAGTGCCCATAATCCAATACTAAATTCCTTTGGATATAGGATTTTTATCTCATTCAATAATTTATTCTGCAAATAAATACCGTCTTCTATCCTCTCAATGGCAAAAGATACATGGTCTGTTAATGTAACGTGCACATGTTCACTTAGCTTCGTGCCTAATGTTTTTTCTGCATAAGTAATAATTTCTTCACATATTAGAAAATGTTCTTCTGCAATTCGACTTAATAATTGTTGTAATTTTTCGTTTTCTTTCATGACAAATAACTTTTCAATTTTGTAAGTCTCAATCACATCATTTTTTCTTTTGCCGAACGCAATACCTGTTCCAACAGCGACTTTCTCTTGTCTCCCATCTATAACTAGGACTGCATTATTATTTAGGATTTTTTTAACTTCATGAGAATCCCTCCACTAGTATAGCCCCACTAATCATCACGCTAACTTCTTTTTTATAGAAAAAAGGCATAGAGGAATAAAGAGGATCTTGTTATCCTATTTATTACCCCATGCCTAATCAGGTTAGTAACATGAGAGTCGGTATTGGTTTTGTAAACGTTATCATAATTGTATACTATCTGCCATCATCTGTCTATACTTTTTTATTGGAATAAGGTGAAATTTCACTCCCTAATTTTGCAGTAACATTTTAATCAATGATTCTCCTATCCCTTGATACATATATTCGTATCACTATTTTCAAGTCAAATTTTAATGGGTTTATATAGTTTAATATAATATAATAGTAGTATTTATAAGAATTGAAGGATGAGAGGTGCTCACATGTTTCTTCGAAAAATGACAAATAAAAAAACAGGTCGTACGTATT
>JAJUGF010000299.1 GCA_029268495.1 Gracilibacillus sp. | reverse complement strand
AGTATTTTGGTAAGGATGTTACACCAACTGAGAATACAGCCCCACCAATTCCAAGAAATAATCCTGAAATAATTAAATCAATTAAACTATTTGCCATCCCCAAATAGCCAACAGGGAATATAAGAAAAAGTAAACTTAATATAAATAGCCCTCGTGCACCAAAACGGTTTGTATAATAACCGAGTGGTACACGTAATAGAGATCCTAAGATAACTGGAATTGCTGTTATTAATGAAATTTGTCCAGCTGTTAAAGGAATATCTTGTTTAATAAAACTCATCAATGAAGAAAGTAAAACCCATACCATAAACCCAACAACTAAACTTAATGTTTGTAAAGGTAATTGTATTTTCCCTTCCTTATTCATCTGAGATCTCCTTTCCTACTAACGGAAAAATAGCTAGGATTTATTCTTTGTCGAATAACCTACTCTTGATCTATATTGTTGCGGTGATCTTACCAAATAGTGTAATGGTGCACTATAAATATGCACTAAATGTGTAAAAGGGATAGACGCAAACAAACCAAAAGATGCGATAACATGTACTTTAAATAATAATGGAACATCTGACATCAACTGATAATTAGGTTGTAATGCAAAAATACTACGGAACCATGGTCCAATCGTTGTACGGTATTCATAATGCTCGACTGTTGTATTATAAATAATTGTCATGTATGTGCCTATTCCAGCAACAATAATTATCGCAATTACACTAAAAAAATCAGCAAAAGTGGCATGTATTCTTACTTTATCAATTGTTGCTTTTCTAATTAATAAAATAATCGCTCCACTGATTACCATTAATCCAGCTAGACCTCCACCATAAACTGCTCCAAAATGATAGATGTCATCAGATACACCTATTGCCTGATAAAAGCTTAGTGGAATAATCAAACCCATTGCGTGTCCAATAATTGCTAGTAATATACCATAATGAAAAAGTGGGGAACCAATTCGTAGCCACTTCTTTTCCAGAAATTCTGTTGATGGTGCTGTCCAAGTCTTTTGCCGATACATGTAACGATACAAACATCCAACAATCATAATCGATAGCGTTACATAAGGAAATATCACCCACCAAAATATATCTACCATCTGTTCCACTCCTTCAATTGTACATAATTGGATATGGTAATTCTGCTAAATCAGTAGTTTCACGATTTCTCTCCATTTCTTCTAGTTCTTTATCAGATGGCGCTTCAAATACATATGTCATTAATAATTCAAAAATGGGGAAATAGAGATTTGTCTTCGGAATATTTTGATAGATCGTTTGAGTTACAGTACCAAGCCTTTTCCATAATCGAATCGCATCGTCTGTTTCTTCCATTATTGCTATTAACTCATATAGCATCGGTATATAATCTGCTAGTTCTTTATCATTTCGTTCGAATCCCGCTTGATTAATTATTTTTTGTAATTGGATAAGACTTGCTCCACGCTTATTACTATCCCCTACTTCATATGCAGTTAAGTACAATCCTATTTCTGCTTTTAAATCAAACGTATTTACATAAAGCTTCTCTAGTTCAATAAAAGACATCATTTGAAATGGTCGAATAAGTAATTGTAATTGATTTCGCTCCATTGACCAATGATTCGAAGTATTTATCCATTCTTGCACCATTTCTATCGTCTGTTTATTTGGATAATCTAATAAATGTGCTGCGACTAATAATAATTCCGCTTCTTTTTCTCTCATACCTTCTTCCTTCTTTCAAAAGGATATGTGACCATGCCTTCAGGTGGTGCTAAATCTTCAATACTACAAGCACCTTGCCTGTAATGAAGGTCTTCATGCATTTCACGTCTTCCTGTCGGTATAACAAAGCGATCTTTATATTTAGCAACACCTAATAAATACGCCATCTCTTCCACATCTAATTCTGTCATTCCTGCCTCTTTTAACAAGTTACTTTCTCGTAATGGGTCAACTCCTCCAACTGTTTTTTGACGCATGTGCACACGCATCGTTGTTAGTTTTAGTAATACTTTTCTTATTACTTTTGTATCACCAGCAGATAAAAGAGAGGCTAAGTATTCAACGGGAATGCGCATTTGGTCAATTGCAGGAATATAGCCATCTGTATTTAATTCTTCTTCATTTGTAATATGATTCATAATCGGGCTAAGCGGCGGAACATACCATACCATTGGTAACGTTCTATATTCTGGATGTAGAGGTAATGCGATTTTCCATTTTATCGCCATTTTGTATACTGGGGATTCTTGTGCACCTCTAATCCATTCATCATTAATCCCTTCTTCTCTTGCTTTATTGATAACTGCTTCATCAAATGGATCTAAAAAACAATTCAACTGTGCTTCATATAAATCTTGAGGATTTTCTACAGATGCAGCTTCCTTTATTTTGTCAGCATCATACAATATCACACCAATATAACGAATTCGACCAACACAAGTTTCGGAACAAATGGTCGGTAAGCCTGCTTCTGTTCGTGGATAACAAAAGTTACATTTTTCGGCTTTATGTGTATTCCAGTTATAGTACACCTTATTATATGGACAACCGTTCATACAAAAGCGCCAGCCACGGCACTCGTCTTGATCTACCAAGACCACGCCATCCTCATCTCTTTTGTACATCGCACCCGATGGACATGATGCAACACAAGAAGGATTTAAACAATGTTCACAAATTCTAGGTAAATACATCATAAATGTCTTTTCATATTCCATCGCAATGTGTTCTTGTAACTTTTGCACATTTGGATCCATCGGGACAATTT
>JAJUGF010000298.1 GCA_029268495.1 Gracilibacillus sp. | reverse complement strand
ACACCTTTTCCTGTATAGGGTAGGTTATCTGGAATAATAAACGGTACACTTTCATTTTTAGGTATTTCTGCTTGTGTTGTTTGATATGTAGTGACTGGATATGTTTGCTTTGTGAAGTCTTCTTCTTCAATTTTGATTAAGTCTCTTCTAGTTGTCTTAATCGCTATCCCATTGAAAATCGTGTCATATACTGCAAGGACTTCCACCCTTGGATGATGTGCTTCCACTTCTTCAGCAATGCTATGTGGATCACCGTCTACTTCAATGATATAAGAAAGAGGTTGGTCGACTGAGGATAGTAACATAAGAATGAAAAATAATTGCATCACTTACACACCTTTTTTTGTTTAGTGTGTGTGTTTGTCTTTGTTTTTATCCAAAAAAAGAGCCCTGAATAACTCAGGACTAAAAAGTAGATGGTTTTTCATTTGTTTGTTTGAAGTAATAGCTGATTGCATCTGCAATACGTTCCGATGCTTTTCCATCACCATACGGATTGGATGCACGTGCCATTTGGCTATGTGCTTGGTCATCTGATAACAATTCATTTGCAAGACGGAAGATTGTATCTTCATCTGTTCCTGCTAATTTCAATGTACCTGCTTCAATTCCTTCAGGTCGTTCTGTTGTATCACGTAATACAAGTACAGGAACCCCTAATGATGGTGCTTCTTCTTGTACGCCACCTGAATCTGTCAAAATCAAATGCGCTCTTGATGCAAAGTTGTGGAAATCCACTACACCAAGTGGTTCAATTAATGAGATTCGAGGATCATCACCTAAAATCGAGTTCGCTGTTTCTTGTACAACTGGATTTAAGTGAACAGGATACACGACATGAATATCTTTGTGCTCTTCCACTAAACGTTTGATTGCACGGAACATTGACTGCATATTCTCGCCTAAGTTCTCACGACGGTGTGCTGTCATAAGAACAAGTCGCTTATCACCAACTTGTTCTAATACTTCATGTGAATACTGTTCACTTACTGTTGTAGCAAGCGCATCAATCGCAGTATTTCCAGTAACAAAGATTGTATCTTCTTTTTTACTTTCATTTAATAAATTCTGTCTTGATTTTGTCGTTGGTGAAAAATGTAAATCTGCCATTACACCTGTTAATTGGCGATTCATTTCTTCAGGATACGGTGAATATTTATTCCAAGTACGTAATCCTGCTTCCACGTGTCCTACAGCAATTTGGTTGTAATATGCTGCAAGTGAAGCTGCAAATGTCGTTGTTGTATCCCCATGTACAAGAACGATATCTGGCTTTGTTTCTTGCATAACTTTGTCTAGACCTTCTAATGCTCTTGTTGTAATTTGTGCTAATGTCTGTCTTGACTTCATAATATTTAAATCATAGTCTGGAGTAATTCCAAAAATCTCCATTACTTGATCTAACATTTCACGATGTTGGGCAGTTACTGTCACAATTGCTTCAAATTGCTCTGGACGTTTTTTCAATTCCAATACAAGTGGCGCCATTTTAATCGCTTCAGGCCTTGTCCCAAATATCGTCATTACTTTAATTTTACTAGACATTTTACTACTCCTCTTTTTCGATTATTTTGTACCAAATAAACGATCCCCTGCATCACCTAGACCAGGAATGATATAACCTTTTTCATTTAACTTTTCATCTAATGCACCTAAGTAAATATCTACATCAGGATGTTCTTTTTGAATGACTTCCACGCCTTCTGGTGCTGCAATTAAACACATTAATTTAATGTTCGTTGCTCCACGTTTTTTCAATGAATGAATCGCATCATTCGCTGACCCACCTGTTGCAAGCATCGGATCTAGCACGATAAGGTCGCGTTCTTCAATATCTGAAGGCAGCTTAATATAGTATTCGGTTGGAGTTAATGTTTTTGGGTCACGATATAAACCAACATGCCCAACTTTAGCTGCCGGGATTAGACGAAGCATTCCATCAACCATTCCAAGTCCTGCACGTAAGATTGGAATTAAACCGATCTTTTTCCCACTAATCACCTTAGTCTTTGCTTCCATTACAGGTGTTTCAATTGTTGTTTCCTCAAGTGGTAAATCTCTAGTTATTTCAAATGCCATCAATGCAGATACTTCATCAACTAATGCACGGAATTCCTTTGTCCCAGTGTTCTTATCACGTATGTACGTTAATTTGTGTTGAATAAGCGGATGATCTAGCACATAAACTTTACTCATTCATGATCTCTCCTTTTTATCTTAGTTATACCCTAGCTGTAAATGTTCATCCTTCAAATTGTACTGAAAAAAATAGGATGTTTCAAGTGATAATGTTGGAATGGAGGTTTTATTTTTTTGGTGAGAGGGGGATTTGTGGTGATGCAGGGATTCCTTGAGCGACGCAGGGATTATTTGCACCACGCTGGGATTCTCGGAGCGACGCTGGGATTCCTCGAGCGACGCTGGGATTCCTCGAGCCACGCAGCGATTCTCAGAGCGACGCTGGGATTCTCAGAGCGACGCTGGGATTCCATTAATCAAGAAATTAATAACCTGATTTTTATTAAATAATTAATGTCGGTTATTAATTAATCTATGTGTGGTTTGCTGTATTCCCTGCGTCGCTCATGGAATTCCTGTGTCATACAATCCAAAAAAATCCAAAAAAAAAAAAAAACACCCCTATCTAAGGGATGTTTTCATAGAAAATTAAATTAACGTTGGTAAAGTGGGAACTTTACTGTTAATGCTTGCACACGTCCGCGCGCTTCTTCTAATGCTTCTTCTTTATCATGATTT
>JAJUGF010000297.1 GCA_029268495.1 Gracilibacillus sp. | reverse complement strand
TACAACTATAGTAACGATAAAGAACTTTAGTTACCCATTTCATTTAATAAGTTTGCCATTTCAATTGCGGAGATGGCAGCTTCTGCACCTTTGTTCCCTGCTTTTGTTCCTGCACGCTCAATAGCTTGTTCGATAGTATCTGTTGTTAGGACACCAAATATTACCGGAATCCCTGCATCTAATGATACTTTAGCAACTCCCTTTGATACTTCACCACTTACATAATCAAAGTGCGGTGTAGATCCACGAATGACTGTACCTAATGTAACAACAGCATCATACTTTCCTGATTCGGCCATTTTTTTCGCAACTAATGGTATCTCAAATGCACCTGGTACCCAAGCTACATCCACATCATCTTCATTTACCCCATGACGACAAAATGCATCTTCTGCGCCACTTAATAATTTGCCTGTAATAAATTCATTGAAACGCCCTACAACAATTCCTACCTTTAAACCTGTACCTACTAACTTACCTTCTAAAAGATTACTCATTTCAAATTCCTCCTCCATCTTGGTTATGTTTAACATGTAAAATGTGATCTAACTTCTCTACTTTTGTTTGTAAATATTTTTCGTTATTTTTATTTGCTGGTATTTCAATTGCTTTTCTGCCAACAAGCTCTAAACCATATTCTTCAATACTTTTTAGTTTACGTGGATTATTTGTTAATAACTCAATCTTACCAACACCGAGATCACGTAAAATCTGGACACTTATTGCATAATCTCTTAAATCATCAGGGAATCCTAATTGGTGATTTGCTTCCACTGTATCGTAGCCTTCTTCTTGCAATTTATATGCTTTCATTTTGTTAACAAGGCCAATACCTCTTCCTTCTTGTCGCATATAGACAAGTACACCTTTGCCCTCTTTTTCGATTAATTGTAGAGCTTTCTCTAATTGAGGGCCACAATCACATCGTAATGATCCAAACACATCACCTGTCAAACATTCAGAGTGTACTCTTACAATGGTCGATTCATTCGGCTTAATGTTACCTTTGTATAATGCAATATGCTCTTTATTCGTATACTTTTCCGTGTATGCTACTAATTTAAATTCACCAAATGATGTAGGCAAATGAATCTCTGTCTCTCGTTGAATTAATTGGTCATACCTTTTTCGATATTTAATTAAATCTTGAATCGTAATCATTGGCATATCAAACTTCTCTGCAATCTCTTCTAAGTCATGCTTACGTGCCATCGTACCATCTTCATTCATTATTTCACAAATAACTGCAACTGGTTTGGATTCAGCTAAACGCGCTAAGTCAACAGCAGCTTCTGTGTGCCCTGTTCGTTCTAAAACACCAGCATTTTTTGCGATTAACGGAAAAACATGTCCTGGTCGTTTAAATTCAAAAGGCTGTGCTTCATCATCTACTAATTTATTGATTGTCAATGCGCGCTCATGTGCACTAATTCCAGTATGTGTTGTATGATAATCTATACTTACAGTAAAGTTTGTTCCATGTGCGTCTGTATTGTTCGTAACCATTGCACCTAATTGAAAACGTTCTGCATACTTCTCTGACATTGGTGTACAGATTAAGCCTCTACCTTCTGTTGCCATAAAGTTAATAACATCAGGAGTAGTCTGTTCTGCTAACGCAACAAAGTCGCCTTCATTCTCTCTGTCTTCATCATCCATTACAATAATCACTTCGCCATTCTTTAACGCTTCTATGGCTTGTTCTATCGTTCCTTTCATCTGTGTGCCTCCTAAAAACCGAACTGTCTCAGTTTTTCTTCTGTTAAATTGGATTCCTGCTTATGATGAGATGTTTCCATTAGTCTCTCCATATATTTTGCCAACATGTCAAATTCTATATTGACAGTGTCCCCTTGATTTTTATCACCTAAAATAGTTGCTGCTTGTGTTTCTGGGATTAGAGAGATAGTAAAGCCTGAATCATCTACATTAAATACAGTTAATGACGTCCCATCTACTGTAATCGAACCTTTTAATGCAACATATTTTGTATGTGGAACATTAATGTATATATACTTCGCATTGTCTTCAAGCCACGTCCGTGCTATCTTTCCAACAGTATCGATATGTCCTGACACAAAATGACCACCAAATCGACCATTAAAGGACATAGCCCGCTCTAAATTTACAATTGATTGACTACTTAATTCCGAAAGAGAAGAACCACGAAATGTCTCTGGTATCACATCAACGGTAAATGTTGTGGTTGTATAAGCAGTAACTGTTAAACAAACACCATTCACTGCAATACTGTCACCTATTGATACATCTTCAAGAACCTTCTTTGCTTCAATTTGAAGTTTTAATGCATGATTTAATTGCTTGATGGAACGAATACTTCCTTTTTCCTCTACAATACCTGTAAACATCATGCTTCTTCCTTTCTTTTTGCGATAATTTTAATATCCGGTCCTATTTTTTCTACAGAGTCAATACATACATACGTCGCTTCACTCATCCATTGTGGAGAGATTCCTCCTACCACACTTCTAGCATCTACTCCACCTAATAACTTCGGGGCAATATACCAATGACATTGATCAAAAAGTTTTGCTTGTAGAAAAGATGCATGCACTGTGCCTCCACCTTCGACATAAATGGACTGCACCCCTTCTTCATATAGCCTTTCTAATACATCACGTATTACCAATTTATCTCCAGGCATATGAATGACTTTTATATGTGGATAGTTTTTTCTAAAAGCTTCCACTCTACTCGTCTCACTTGTCACAATCCAAGTAGGGGCTGATTTATCCAATATGTTCAGTTCTCCTGTTAAAGACAATTTAGAGT
>JAJUGF010000296.1 GCA_029268495.1 Gracilibacillus sp. | reverse complement strand
CTAGTATTTTTAGGACTTTCATGAAATTTCCATCATTTGCTTGTGTATTCGTCTCTTCTGACTCTTCTTGTGTCACTTCTTCTTCAATCTCTTCTTGTTCTTCTACTTCTGGTGTAGATTCTTCCTCTAATTCTGGCTGATCCACATCCGCAAGTGTCTCCTCATGAAATGTCGTAAGGTTATCGAACCCTCTTGTCGGTTCAAATGGTACCCAGCCTACCTCCGGGAAGTATACCTCTACCCATGAATGTGCATTGTTGTTCGTTACTTCGTACATTTGATAGCCACTAGGTAAATTCGCTTCACCAATTTGGACTTCGCCACCAGTAAATCCTTTCACCCATCTTGCCGGAATATCTAATGTCCTCAGCAGCACAACCATCGATGTAGAGAAATTATCACAATAGCCAACCATTGTCTCGAACAGGAATTGATCTACATAATCCTCTTCGCCACTCGGTGTAGCAATATTCTCTGTTTGATACACGTAGCCGTTTAAAGAAAAGTAAGATTCAATTGCTTCGACCTTATCCAATCGATTGTCCAAATTTGCAACAATCTCTTCTGCTAATTGGCTCACTCTATCTGGTAATGTTTCTGGCAATTGTAAATACTGTTCTGTAATCTCTCTTGGGTCTTCATTTGATGTATTCTTTAATTGGTCAATCGAAAATGAGGGCCGATTATATTCCATTGTAAAATATGGTTGATACTGTTGCTCGCCCATTTCGTATTCCACCATACCTGAATAAAAGTCTTGATATAACGCGATTGTTTCAGGTGGCGCGATAGATGTCGTTCCATATGGGAATGGGACTTTATCTAATCGACTACCTTCCGCGTACTCGACAGATACAGATGACGAGTAGATATCTACACTCGCAGGATCAAATGTTTGAAATTGTATCATATTATCAATGACAGGCTCGAATTCAAACGGACGGGACTTCTCCCAACCTTTCCCTGTATACACATCTTTAGATTCAATTCTCCAATACAATCGTTCTTTCGCTATTGCTTCAAATACTAATGTATCATCCGCTACAAAAGAACCACCTAATGTCTCATCATTCTCACCATACCCTACTTTCTTTACGGTTCCTTCTCCAAATCCAACATGGCCTGCTGCACTTTCGATAAATGGTACAGGATCAGGCCATTTCGGATCCATTTTTGGACCATAATATCCTAATACTGACGCTATCATGACAATAAATAGAACTGCCGACATCCATATTGACATATACTTTGGTTGATAATCCGAACTTCTGTGCATCCGGTAAAAGTGATTAAGCCCTAATGCAAGTAAGGAAATAATCAATGCACGAACAATGGCTATTGTCGCATCATACACAGTAAAAGTATCCAATATAGCCAAATAAAAAATCGTTAAGAAAACAAATAAGAAGAAGCGATTAGCAATGACAAACCAATAATGTAGCAAATAACTAATCACCCAAATTAATAATAGGAATAAAAAACTCCGAAAAAATGGGGATAACTCATTCCAATTCGCATTCAAAAGCATGTTACTATTATAGGATACCTCCATCGACACTTGCGTGAGCCACTCTGCTGATAGAAATGGATCATGCAAAAATACATAATCCATAACAAGTAGGAGTGCCGAACCTTTAAGCAAAAATTTAAGCCAACCATTTGAGACAAAATAAGATACAAAAAAACTGATGAAGGCATATAGCACAAATAAATAAGAGCTTCCTGTATCTGTTATTTGCTCTAAAGGACGTAACCATTCCCAAAACAGTAAGAATCCTGCGAACAGTACAAGAAAGGAAGGTAGCTGAAATCTATGACTTTTCTTCATTTGTGAATACGTACCTCCCATCTTGTTTTCAGTAAGTCTTTTTCAGTGATCACTTGATAAGGCACTTGTAGTGATCTCAGTTGTTGCAATATTTGTTTCTCTTCCATTGTAATTTCCTTCGACGGTCTAATATAACAAACAATGGGATGATACTCTCTTTTTCTCAGCATTGACATGTGTTCAACAACTGTTTGATCGAGTTTTGTCCATATTGTCAGTATAAAAGCACCCTTAGGAACATGCTTCCAGATAGATAATTGTTCTCGTCGCTTTGTAACCGGTGCAATTGTCGATAGATATCCCTTAACTTCAGCAATATGATGCATGATTTGTTGTTCTGAAAAATGCTTTATTTCTTTACCGTGGATATGAAATGTCACATGTTGCTTCCGCTTTCTCGCCTCTTCTAAAATCGACATAGACAATTCTAGACTTGCTTCTAAGACAAGTGGTTTGACAACATTCTCTTCTCCAACCATACAAGCAATTGCCATCTGGGCATCTTTCTCTTGTTCAAAATCTTTTGTCATCATCGTATTCTTTCTCGCTGTTGCTTTCCAATCAATCCATGAAAATTTGTCACCAGGTGTATACTCTCGAACCCCTCCAACAATATTGGTTAATTTTTCATCATATATTTGTGCTGGTTTCGTTCCTTCTTCCATTTGATTAGATAATACATGCCATTTCAATGGATAACTCATTGGATATACTACTACTTCTTGAGTAATGGAATGTATGTATCGCTTCTTGACAATACCAAACGGGTCGCCAATTTCGATTATTACATGTGTAAAGGTATGCTTACCCCGTGGTAAATTAGTAATCTGAAATTCTGCTTCCATTTCTCTTTTGAAATATGGAAATAGGAGTTTTCGTAATGTTCGAGGTTGTTCTTTTATTGTTTGATTTGCAATCGAATGATACTTCTCTTTACCAATGTCGTTTCGATTTAATGTCACTGGACAT
>JAJUGF010000295.1 GCA_029268495.1 Gracilibacillus sp. | reverse complement strand
CATTCCACTATTTTTAGCTGGATGTGAGTCAAAATTACTTGTTTTTGATCCAAAGGGTCCAATTGCAAGAAGCTTAACAGATTTAATTATTTATTCAATCGTATTTATGTTGATTATCGTTGTAGTTATTTTCGTCTTGTTCAGTGTGATTGTATGGAAATACAGAGCAAGAAAAGATGATGGTGATTTTGAACCAAAATATGAAAAAGGAAATCATGTACTTGAGATTATTTGGTTTACGATTCCTGTCATTATTGTTATTGCGTTAATGATACCAACAGTAATGACTATTTACGAAGTGGAGGAAGTCCCACAAGCTTATAAAGAAGAGGAACCATTAGTTGTTCATGTTACAAGTGCGGATTGGAAATGGATATTTAGTTATCCAGACCAAGATATTGAAACAGTTAATTACTTAAATATTCCTGCAGATCATCCTGTATTATTAAAAATGACTTCAGCAGGTACGATGCAATCATTCTGGGTACCTGAATTGAATGGTCAGAAATACACGATGGCAAATATGGAAACAAAAATGTATTTAGTTTCAGATAAACCTGGATCATTCTATGGAAGAAATACGAACTTCAATGGTCAAGGGTATGCACATATGGAATTTGAAGTACAAGCAATGTCAAAAAATGATTTTAATGAATGGGTAGATGAAGTGAAAAGAACAGCAAATGATCTAACAGAAGATGAGTATGCTGAATTGTTAAAACCAACAATTATTGGTCGTAAAACATATAACCAAACACATCTACAATGGATTGATCATGCACATGGTGGTTCTGAAAAATATTTGAATCCAGAATTATATCGACTTCATCACGGAGATGACGAAGAATCGACAGAAGAAGTGGTAGATGAAGAAGAAAATAAAGAAACAAATACAGTAGAAGAGCATGATACAGAAGAAAGCCATGAAGATCATGCACATCATTAATATAAAAGGCGGTGAAGAACATGTCATTAGATGAATTTTTTGTCACAGGTGATCCATTAATTCTAGCATCTCAAATTGCAATTGCACTAACAATGGTAGGGTTAATCGCACTCATCACCTATTTAAAACGATGGAAATGGTTATGGAGCGAATGGTTCACAACCGTTGATCATAAAAAAATTGGGATTATGTACATCCTTGCAGGGGTGTTAATGTTCTTTAGAGGTGGCGTTGATGGGCTATTAATGAAAGCACAAACGTCAAGACCCGAATTAGGATTACTAGATGCACAACACTATGATGAGATTTTTACAACACATGGTGTTATTATGATTTTGTTTATGGCAATGCCTTTATTGATTGGGATTATGAACGTAGTTGTTCCACTTCAAATTGGAGCAAGAGATGTAGCATTTCCTAAATTAAATGCACTAAGTTTCTGGTTATTCTTTGCAGCAGCAATGTTGTTTAATGTTTCATTTGTAATTGGTGGTTCTCCAGATGCTGGTTGGACATCATATTTTCCATTAGCAGGTAAGGAATTCACTCCTGGTGTTGGAAATAACTATTACGCAATCGCGATTCAGATTGCTGGTATTGGTACATTGATGTCAGGTATTAACTTTATTGTTACAGTAATCAAAATGCGTGCACCTGGTATGACATGGATGAAAATGCCTATCTTTGTATGGACATCATTTATTACATCCATTATTATCGTAGCAGCATTTCCAATCTTTACTGTGGCATTAGCATATATGACTTTAGACCGTCTATTTGGAACACACTTCTTCACAGTAGCAAGTGGTGGAGATCCGATGTTGTGGCTAAACTTATTCTGGTTATGGGGACACCCAGAAGTATATATTGTTGTATTACCAGCATTCGGTATGTTCTCGGAAGTTATTTCAACATTTGCACGAAAAAATTTATATGGATATAAATCAATGGTACTTGCCGTTGCAGGTATTGCATTCTTAAGTATGTTAGTATGGGTTCACCACTTCTTTACAATGGGTAATAGTGCAGCAGTGAACTCTATATTCTCACTAACTACAATGATGATTGCAATTCCGACAGGGGTAAAAATCTTTAACTGGCTCTTTACATTACGAAAAGGGCGAATTGAATTCTCGAACGCCATGCTATGGTCACTTGCATTTATACCATGTTTTACAATTGGTGGGGTAACTGGTGTAATGTTAGCTATGGCAGCAGCAGATTATCAATATCATAATACAATGTTCTTAGTGGCACACTTCCACTATGTATTAATTCCTGGAGTAGTATTTGCAGTGTTTGCTGGATTATACTACTGGTGGCCAAAAATGTTTGGCTTTAAGCTAAATGAAAAAATCGGAAAATGGCATTTCTGGTTATTTGTAATCGGCTTTAATATGACATTTATGCCAATGTTCTTTGTAGGATTAGACGGTATGTCACGTCGTATGTACACATATTCTGAAAGCACTGGTTGGGGTGCATGGTTAGGCTTCTCAGCAGTAGGTTCAGTAATTATGGCAGCTGGTTTCGCCGCATTAGTATACAATATTTACTGGAGTTTCCGTTATGCAAGACGTGATGTAGGAAATGACCCATGGAACGCGCGTACATTAGAATGGGCAACAGCATCACCTGCACCACATTACAATTTTGCAGTCGTACCAGAAGTAGATTCATTAGATGATTTCTGGTATAAGAAAAAAGCAGGAAAAGTTGGTATTAAGAAATCAGATTTAAAACCAGTTCACATGCCAAGCAATAGTTGGACACCAATTTTCTTAGGGGTGGCATTCGGTATTGTAGGTTTCTTCCTAGTATTCGAATGGTTTACACTTGCGATTATCGCATCTGTGTTAATTGT
>JAJUGF010000294.1 GCA_029268495.1 Gracilibacillus sp. | reverse complement strand
TTTCCATGGTTCACCAACTGATTTTTCCGTTGGTTTGCCGTCTTTCTCAATGGACCAATACCATTCTCCATTAGCTCGTTCATCCACTATATTGTCTTTAATATAGTCCCAAAGTTTCTCTATAATCACTTCAAATTTCGGGTCTTTTGTATGCTCCCATGCATTTAAGTAACCTACCATCGCTTCTGCCTGAACCCACCAAATTCTTGTGTAATCATATGCATCTTCAACTTGTTCATTAA
Organism: Gracilibacillus sp.; assembly: GCA_029268495.1. Taxonomy (GTDB): domain Bacteria; phylum Bacillota; class Bacilli; order Bacillales; family Amphibacillaceae; genus Gracilibacillus; species Gracilibacillus marinus. The sequence goes on along the minus strand of JAJUGF010000294.1, from coordinate 2,606 downwards.
TTAAAGAACCATCTTCTTGCATTGCATAATCCGCAATATTATAAGCAATATCAAGTACCATTTCATCGTATTTCTCATTTTTCAAGTCGATTGTCTTTATCGCTTCATCCAACAACCAACTCGCTTCAATATCATGACCAAATGACTTCATATTAACTAGTTCATTCCAATTTTTATCAAAAAATACGCCTAAAAATTTTGTTTCTTCGTTATAAATTTTGGTGTAATGAATCTCAATCAAATCTGTTAAGCGTTGTTTAAGTACATCTGTTGGATATGCTTTGTAGAAATTGGTATATGCTTCAAGGATATGAATATGTGTATTCATCGTAATTTCAGCAATTACACCGTTTTCACTTAACATCTCATTCGACTGTTCATTCCAATTACGATCAAATTCTTCGCGATATGCACCATTAGATGCGTCATACCCTTTTTCTTCAATTAATTGAAAAATATCAAATGCTAATGTTAATGCCTCTTCATTCTTAGTAATTCTGTAGTACTCACTTAATGCATACAATGCAAATGATTGTGCATAAATGTGTTTTCTCGTATCTTTCGGCTGTCCTTTGTAATCAACTAACCAATACATTCCTTTGTAATCTGGATCTATTAAATAATCTCGCATAAATACATATAAGTGTTCTGCACATTCTAAATATTTCTTATCTTTCGTCACACGATATGCGGATGAGAATGTCCAAAGAAATCTAGCTGTTGCGATGCCACCTTTATCAGCAACTTTATTCACTTCTAAATCATAGCCCACTTCACCATAAAACCCACCATTTTCTTCATCCTTTAACTTCATCCAAAATGGCAATATTTTATTCGCTAGATGTTGCTTTATTTCTAAGAATAATTTGTCCATTAAAATATAGCTCCCTTTATGTTTATCGATAACTTAATAATTAAATAATAATTAACCTAATTCCATTTGTCAATCTATTTAAAGTATTTTTCATTTATTGGTCATAGTATTTTTCAAGTTAGAAAAAAGGTCATCGTTTTCATTACTAGACGATAACCCTTTTGATTAATTAACTTATATTATTTTCTACTACTTTAAATTTCTCAAAATTTTGGTCTAATATTGTTGCCATTGATGTTAATTCTTCAGAAGTTGCAAGTAGTTGTTGCATTGCTGCATTTTGCTTTTCGACCATTGTCACAACATCCACTACACTTTGTGAGGACATTGTTGAAATAGATTCTATATTATCTGTTGATTGGATGACAGCACTCATTTTGTCATCCGTTTTACTTATTGTTTTACGAATGTTCTCATTATAATTCTTTAACGCTTGAAATGATTGGAAGATAGATTGAAATGATTGATCTACATTTCCCACTTTATTTGCAGCGAGGTGTACAGCATTTGCACTTACTCTCATTTCAGTTACTGCTTTTTCGGTATCTTCAATCGACGCAGATATTAATGCTTGAATATTTATCGTCGCATCAGCTGTTTGTTCAGCTAATTTTCTTACTTCATCTGCAACAACAGCAAATCCAAGCCCTTGCTCACCAGCTCGTGCAGCTTCTATCGTTGCATTTAATGCTAACAGATTCGTTTTTGAAGAAATATCATGAATCATTTCAACAATTTTTTTAATTGCTACAGAATGCTCACTTAATTTTAGAACAACAGATGATGTTTGTTGAACCGTTTCTTTTACAGTATGCATTTGTTCCATCGTTTCATTAACATGTACAGAACCTGTTTCCACTAATTGATTGACATCATCACTTAATGTTGTAATATTTTCAAGATTATCTTGCACTCCATTCCATGATTGTTTCATCTCCACAATCACATTATTCGCACTTTGTACAGATTCGACTTGTCGCTCACTTCCATCAGCTATTTTTTTCATTGTTGTTGATACGTCTTCATTTACTTCTGTCGTTTCTTCTGCATTTTCTCTTAATGTAATAGACATATTTGTAACGGTCTCTGTCATTTCTTGCAGTTGTTTCATAGAGTCTTGTAGTTGATCTGCCATTTGATTCATCGCTTGTTGAATAATAGCAATTTCATCAGATCCGTTTGAAACTTCTCGCCTTACTGTTAAATCTCCACTTCCTAATTTAATAGAGAAATCAACTAATTTTTTGAACTTTTTAGATAATCTTTTATTAACAATAAATAGTACGACAGATGATAAAATAATCGAGACAATATTTATTATTATAATCGTCAATATCGTGATGCGAGATTGATTCGCTATTTCTTTCTGCAAAAGTGTCCTTTCTTCCATCATCATCTCATTTAAATTCTTTAATTCATTGATCGTATAGTTTCTAATTGTCGTTACTTTTTTATGTAAGTCTGTTTGGACATATATATCGACACGTTCACCATTTTCTCTAAACGCCTCTGTATCTGGAATAATCTCATCATAGAATAAATTATCCATCTGTTCATTGTATATAATAATTTTTTCATGTAATTTCTTTGTCTCTTCTGTATGCAATACATCTTCCAATTGCTTGATGTATGATACAAAAGTATCACTTTCCAAATCATAATCCTCAATCGTTGCGGTTGGATATTGTTCTGTCAAAATATCAGAAATAATAATCGATTTTTGCTTAAAAAC
>JAJUGF010000293.1 GCA_029268495.1 Gracilibacillus sp. | reverse complement strand
TTGTTTGATGTGCACCCCACCAGAACCAGCCTCCCGTTTGTTCATGAAATGGTCTAAAGATAAATGGGATTGATTCACCGCTATCATCTTTTAATTGTGTTGCTAAGCTTGCAATATTATCTAAATAAGCATTTAGCTTTTTGTTGTTTTCGCCGCCAGGTAATATCGTTGCAACAGTATTTCCAGATGTATCATTATAACGTCCACCAGTTGCGAAATTATCTGGGTGCATACTTAATGTTAATATCCCACCTAATTCATGAACTTTCTTCATAGACGCTGCTAAATTAGTAATACTTTGTTCAACATCGCCTTTCACACCTGGCTTTTCATCACCTGAAATACTTAATGTATCCCAACCAAATAGTGCAGGATAATCGCCCGTGGAGTGAAAAATGTCTGATTGTTCAGATGCTACGCGAGGGGGATTATTTGTTAGTGTTAACCCCTCATCAGTAACGTGTTGTTGCCCAAATAAGATATGTTCCCCGCTTACTGATTGAAGATAACTGAATAATGCTTTTGTGTTTTTTGTTGCGTTGGAGTCTACGATGTGGAGGGAGCTCTCAGCTGCTTGAGTATACGGTGTGTTTGAAAATGACAATGCAATCAATAAAGTTACTAATGTAAAAATAAATGCTAAACGATTAGTTGATTTCATAATAACCTCCATTATTATATAAATATAGTGTCGATAAAAGAACTGAGTGAAAGACTATCCTCCTTTCGATATATAAATGAAAACCCTTTCTCTATATTATATAGATATTTAACTTATTGTAAATAGATAATTTACTTTATCGTTAAAGTAATATAAAAAAATTATATGGAAGGAGCAAAAAAGTTTGTATATAGAATAAACTAAGTTATAATAATGATAGCGCTTTATATTTTTTGTAAAGGAGGCATATATATGATAAAGAATCCAATTTTAACTGGATTCCATCCGGATCCATCTATTGTAAGAGTAGCAGATGATTATTACATAGCTGTTTCTAGTTTCGAATGGTTCCCTGGTGTGCCGATTTATCATTCAAAGGATTTGGTGAATTGGGAATTAAAAACATATGCACTGACACGTACATCACAACTCAATATGATTGGAAATCTGAATTCTGGTGGAGTGTGGGCACCATGTTTAACATATGATGATGGGCTTTTTTATTTGATTTTTACAGATGTAAAAAGTAGAAAAGGTGCATTTAAAGATACACATAACTATTTAGTTACTGCAGAAAAGATTGAAGGACCATGGTCTGAGCCGATTTATTTAAATAGTAGCGGATTTGACCCATCCATGTTTCATGATGATGATGGGAAGAAATATGTAGTGAACATGATTTGGGATCACCGTAAAGGGAAGAATCCATTTGGTGGAATTGTATTACAAGAATATTCCTCTGAAAAAAAGAAATTAGTAGGAGATATTTATCGAATATTTGAAGGAACCAATTTAGGCAAAACAGAAGCACCACATTTGTATAAAAAGAATGGCTATTATTATTTGATAACAGCAGAAGGTGGTACAGAATATAATCATGCTGTCACAATGGCTAGAGCACATTTTATAATGGGTCCATATGAGGTTGATCCGACGAATCCTATTTTAACATCTGATTATACGAATCGCAGTATGCTTCAAAAAGCAGGACATGGTAGTCTAGTAGAAACACCAGATGGTAGCTGGTATATGGCTCATTTATGTGGACGCCCTGTCGTTCAAGATAAATGTATTCTAGGCAGAGAAACGGCCTTACAAAAATGTTATTGGACAGAAGATGGATGGTTAAGAATAGAAGGAGGTCCATATCCGAAGATGGATGTGCCAACACCTCATGTACCTACGCCTGTACAATATCAAAAGCAACAACGGGACGATTTTGACACTGAAGAACTAGCACTCTATTGGAATGCTTTAAGAAGAAGTTTTGAAGAAAAGTGGTACACGTTATCAGAGAGAAAAGGCTTTTTACGGTTATATGGTCAAGAATCAATGAATTCTCTGCATAGACAGAGTATGTTAATGCGTAGATTAGAGCACATGTATGTTAATGTGGAGACAGTGATGGAGTTTCATCCTACTACTTTTCAACAAATGGCGGGTTTGGCTCTCTATTATGATACAGAAGATTATGTATATATACGAATGACATATGATGAGCAGTTAGGATCTTGTATTGGATTAGTTGAGATGAAATATGGGAAGTATGATGAATTGTTAGCAGAAGATATTGCAATTGATTCCCAAAAACCGATCTATCTGCGTGCTGAAATCAGAAGACATATGACTCAGTTTTACTTTAAACAACAAGAAAAAGAGTGGATTAAAATTGGGGAAGAAATCGATATTGGTCATTTATCTGATGATGATTCAGATTACGTAAGATTTACAGGGGCTTTTGTAGGGTTAGCTGTTCAAGATTTAAGTGGACAGCAAAATTATGCTGATTTTGATTATTTTTTATATGAGAGTGAAACGATTGAATAATAGGAGGTAGTATTGTGAAAAAAGCACTAATATTTCAAGGTGGTTGGCAAGGTCATGAACCAGAGGAAGTTGCATCTATTTTAGCGAGTTTATTAGAAAAAAACGAGTTTGAAGTAAAAATCACGGACACGCTTGATACATTACAAGAAGATGATTTAACAACATATGATTTAATTGTACCGAATTGGACACAAGGTACGATTACACAAGAACAGTTACAACCTCTTTTGAAAGCGGTTGAATTAGGGACTGGCCTTGCAGGTTTGCATGGAGGAATGGGCGATTCATTTCGTATGGAGGTAGATTATCAATTTATGGTTGGTGGACAATGGGTAGCACATCCGGGGAATGACGGAGTTACATATCAGGTCAACATTG
>JAJUGF010000292.1 GCA_029268495.1 Gracilibacillus sp. | reverse complement strand
CAGCATGTTGAGCAAATAACATCATTGCACGTAAATTTGTGTGCATTACTTCATCCCAATCATCTAAAGTGAGTTCAAAGAATGGTTGGAATTTAGAGATTCCTGCATTATTGATCAGTATGTCTATGTGATCGAATTGCGCGTCTACTTCTTGAAAAAAATCAGCAATCGCTTGTGCAGAACTTACATCTGTTTTTATATAGGTGAGTCGCTCGTGTTGAATTGTCGGTTCTTTCTTATCTGCAAGAATTACAGATGCTCCATTGTCTATAAAGGCATTGGTAATTGCTGCTCCTATCCCGTTAGAACCACCTGTTACTATGACATTTTGTCTCAGTTTCATCATGAGCTCTCCTCCGTTTTTGGAAATGTTAATGTTACTTTTGTGCCTTTTCGCCATTCACTATGAAAATCGATTTCACCCTCGTGCAGTTCTACTAAATTCTTTACAATTGCTAATCCTAACCCTGTTCCACCATTTGCACGTGATCTGGATTTGTCTACACGATAAAAACGTTCAAATAAATATGGAATATCTTCTTCTTTAATCCCAATTCCTGTGTCTTCTACAATGAGCTTAATAATCGAAGAGTGCTCCATGACATGGACATTAATTTCACCTGTTTCTGTATATCTAACAGCATTTTCGACAAGATTTGTTAATACTTGTTCCATTTTGTTTTTATCACCAAAAAAAGGGGTGGATGTTGCATGTGTAAATGCTTGAATACGTAAACCTTTGTCTGTAGCACGAAAATAAGATCTTCTGACACTTTCTTCTACTAATGTATTAAAATCAAACCATTCTTTATTTAAATCGATTTTTCCTTCTTCAATCTTAGATAAATCTGTAATGTCATCCATTAGACTACTAATATGATCTGCTTCATTTTCAATTATTTCTAAAAACTCATTTCGTTCTGCTTCATCTTTATACATTTCATGTCGTACTGCATTCGCATACCCTTTTACATAAGTAAGGGGTGTTTTTAATTCGTGAGTAATATTGGAAAAAAACTCATTACGATTTGTTTGGTATCGTTCTAACGTATCTGATAAATGATTGATTGCAGTGGCAAGAGAGCCTATCTCATCATTTGCATTGTAATGTACACGTAGAGAAAAGTCTTTTTTTTCGGCGATTTGCTTTGCTGCCTTTTCCATCGCGATTAGTGGTGCACCTAACTTCTTAGATATAAAGATAGTAAATCCAATTGCTAATACAACAGCACCAAGGCTTGCCAAGATGACTAGTACAATAATATTATGAATGGAATTACTTATTAACCCAAATGAGGAAAATAATACGACACTAGCTTTATTTCCTTCTTCATCTGTGATTGGTTGTGCGACTTTTAAATAACTTGCTCCATTAAAAGTATAATCTTTAATGACAGTCTCACTTGCATGGATTAACTCCATTTCTTTACCTGTAAGAATTTCATTTGTAATATTATCATGCCAATTTGTTTCAAAAATAATCTTTCCATTACTATCTAATATAACAGCACTTGTTTCTGTCATATCTGTTAAATGATCTAATAATTGGAGATTCTCAGGCTTATCAATCTGTTCTACTTGTGAGGCGAATTTCTCAGACATTTTTACTAATTGTGTTTCGGTCTGGTTAATCGAGTAATTTAATAATAATTGCAGGATAATGTAGCCTAAAGGAATCAATATGATTAATTGCAAAAATAGGATGGTTGCACCTAATTTAAATATGACACTATTTAACCTCATCTATCTGCTCCTTTGTGAATTTATATCCAACTCCCCAAACCGTTTCAATCGGTTGATGTTGGATTCCCGCTTTCTTTAATTTATCTCTGACATACCGTACATGAGAATCGACTGTACGAATATCTACAATCTCATCCATTCCCCATATTTGATCTAATAATTGGTCTCTAGTGAAGACGCGTTCAGGATGAGATGCGAGTAAGTATAATAAATCAAATTCTTTTGGACTATATTTTAAATGGTTACCATTAGCAATCACGATATGTGCTTCTTTGTCTATATACCAATCTGAAAATGATATAATGGATTCTTGTTCTACTAAATGTGTGGAGAAGTGTCTCAATTGCACATGAATTCTAGCTATTAATTCATCTGGTTCAAATGGTTTCACGATATAATCATCTGCACCGATGGATAAGCCTTGTACTTTATCCTGTGTATTATTTAGTGCAGTTAATAATATAATCGGTACATTTGACTTCAATGCTTTCATTCGTTTACATGCTTCCATGCCATCAAGGTCTGGCATCATGATATCTAATAATACAAGTGCAATATTGTTTTCCTTCAGTATAGTAATTGCATCATTGCCATTGCTTGCTTCTATTACGTTAAATTCATTTCTTAAATAAAGATGAAGCATTGCTCTCATCTGACTTTCATCATCCACGACTAAAATTGTTTGTTTGTTCATGTATATCACTCTCGTTCGCGAAAATTTTGTCCTTCATTCAAATAGTATAGAAAAATAGACCAATAGTAAAGAATTGCACCAATTTAAACTAAAATGAAAACGCACATAATTTTGAACTTTTTTTGAACAATTAGATATCATCATAATTTCATCATATTTAGATGCGAGAATATGAAGTAATGAGTTCATAAAAGTTTATTTTATAAACCTAAAGGTATGTTATGTATAGAAACTGTTGGAGAGGGGTAAATGCTATGAAGGCAATAAAAAGAGTGATTGTATTCCTCACTTTATTAGCCATTCCACTATTTTTAGCTGGATGTGAGTCAAAATTACTTGTTTTTGATCCAAAGGGTCCAATTGCAAGAAGCTTAACAGATTTAATTATTTATTCAATCGTATTTATGTTGATTATCGTTGTAGTTATTTTCGTCTTGTT
>JAJUGF010000291.1 GCA_029268495.1 Gracilibacillus sp. | reverse complement strand
TATTGCTATTCTATTTGGATGTGCTTTTAATACATCATTCATCCATGCAATCCCTTCTTCATCAATCCCCCAACCTAGATACACCATAATAAAATCATTTCCATTTATAGAAATCAAATCATAATGACCACGATTATTTAAGTATGAGCCGCCATAATATGGTCTATTCTCAAAACGATTTGCTCCAAAGTAATTATAATATGCTGTATAATCATTTGTTTTTTGACTCACATCATGATTACCTGCTAAGACACCATATGGAATATTGTTATCATCAAGTGTTTTCATATAATTATCTGCATTTATCCATTGATATTCTTGGTCAGCTTCATCTACAAGGTCCCCGGTATGAATAACATATTCGATATTCATATTTTCTTGGTTATCAACAATCCATTTCGTTTGCTGATCATAAATATGTGGATAGCTCTCTGAATAATATTGTGTATCTGACATCCATACAAATGTATAATCATACTCTTCTTTAGATGCTGGAATTTCATCTTGAATGATTACATTGATTTTATTATCCACAACAAAATCTGATACTTTTACATATCCTTTTAATTCAAAATCGTCCTCACCTGCAATGTAATCATCAATAGCCTCCCACTTACTAGTCTGTACATTCCATGCGTACATTGTCACTTTTCTACCTTGGAAGGAATTACCTTTCCAAATTAATTCTACTCTATCTTCTACGTCTACTTCTGGATTTACTGTGACTTCAAAACGATGATAAGGAAATTGAGTAGAAGAATCTGTAATAAAATATTCTCCATCTAATTCGGATGTTAAATCAATCGATTTCGCTTCAAATATATTTTCGTCTGCTGGGATTTGTACATTTGGTGGCTCCATATCTGTTGCATTACTATATGCTTTCATATTCTCTTGATTATTGGTTGTATATTTATATCCTTCATAGAACGTAACATCCACTTCATCGCTCATAGGATCTGATACTTCTACTCTAAGAACTGGATCCCCCACACTATGATTAGGTGAAGTATTTACAGGCATATTAGGATTTTCTTCTACAATTATGAATTGGATGACTTCCCTATTTTTATTACCTATATTGTCTTCAGCAACAATTGTAAGCTCATGTGTCCCAGATTCTAATGCTCCCGATGAAGTGGAGTATGGCACCTCAATCTCTTTGCCATCTAACCACACAGAACTTTCCTTTACTCCAGCGATTGCGTCCTTAATATCACTAGTAATTGTAAAGTTCCCTTTAAATTCATCGCCATCCTTAATAGAACTAGTAATCACTGGTGCTGTATTATCGACAAGTATCTCTGCCTCGATTGTTTCATCTTGATCCGTTACTGTAATAGTATGCTCTCCATCTGGAACAGCTGTTGTATTCCAAACAAACGCTTTCGAGCTAGCCATTTCATTAGAAATAGAAAAAGTAAAGTTTTCTAGTATTCTATCTGTACCATCATCTCCCATGTCATATACTGTTTCAGGATTATCTTTTTGTGAGTCTCTAATAATTGTTCCATCAGACAATACGAGTCGGACATTTCGTAAATTATAATCATCTCGATTTTCCCCCTCGTCACCTTCCCAAGGGCTTGCTTTATTACCTGCTCTAATTGTCATAATGTTGTCACCAATCATTAATTGATTAGGTGACACGGGAACAGTTATTGTTTCCCATTGTGCTATCCAATCATCAAAAATATGGATGACTTCATCTCCAATTGTTACACCATTTTGAAAATACGTGTTTACCCCACTCACTTCAAAAGCTAAATAAGCAGTATGTTCAATTGCTTGGTAAGTAGCTTCTTCTACTAACTCATTATCGATGAACAAGTCCACTTGATTATACTCATCTTGTGCAGATGTTCCTTTTAATACGTATTCTCCACTTATCATATCTCCATTTTTAACATTCATTCGTAAACTAGATGTGTCTAATGTGTTGATAATCTTCACTCGATATGTTTCACTTTTTGTTTCATTCGTTCCATCTGAAGCGACAAAATAATATTCTACATATTCTTTTGCAATAATCTCAGGTGAATAAATAAGATGATGATACATTCTATCATTATAATCTTGTTCTAATAGTTTCGATTGGTATTCTTCTTGACTGTTCGTTCGATAGAATACTTCTACTGTTTTCACTTCAGTTTCATCTTCCACTATTGCTTCTAAGTGAATATCACTTGTTTGTACTATTTCTGTTGCTTCCGTTACATTTTGAATCACAGGTGCCTTCGTATCTTCTTCTTTTGTAACCGTTTGGGATGGAACTTGAAATACTTCAACAGTTCCTGGAGTTGCATTTGTCGTTCCTGCACTTAACTTACTCATTATATTGGAGCCGTCAACAGGGAATTTGTACACAATACCTTTATCCTTATGTGTATCATCTATCCCTTCTACTTCGTTATAATACGCAATCGATAATTCTCGCCCCGCGTTTGTTGCAACAATAAGACCTCTCACACCACTATTCGCCATACCAGCAGTATATATTCGTACAATATCCTTACCTTCTACTAAATTCGATCCATAAATTGCATTAAAATCTGCAACGGTTTTTTGATCGTTTTGGCCATTAATAACCCAAAATACAAGTGTTTGCTTTGGTTGAATGATGACATCATTAGGTACAGCAGGCCAGACAATATCACTCTCAGGGTCTGTTCCATATCGATATTGCATTTGATAATCTTTAAAGTTAACTGGCTTATCCGTATTATTGTATATCTCAATAAATTCATAGCCATCAGCTGAACCAACGTTTGTGCTATCAGGAACAAGCTCTGTCACAAGTAGTTCTGGTACTTTATCATAATCGACTTCTTCTTTTTGTACTTCTACTTCAAATGAATCTGTCTTACTAGTATTTAGTCCATCGGTTGCTTCGATG
>JAJUGF010000290.1 GCA_029268495.1 Gracilibacillus sp. | reverse complement strand
TATGTCTTATTATCGTTTATACTATTAGTTGTATTATATAAATGCACAACATATCTCTTTCATCCAGAACGAAAAGTGGAAGATGTGATTAATCAATTTTACACACTTGAGCAAACACAGGATTTTTCTAGTTCATGGGAGTTATTTCATTCTAGTATGAAAGAGAAATTTGATAAGTCTACATATATTCAAGACAGATCACATGTTTTTTTTAATCATTTTGGTGTGGATACATTTTCTTTTACTTACACGAAATTAAATGAATTAGCATCATGGAAAATGGATGATTCTAGAGAAACTTTAACAGGTGTCTATGAGTATTTAGTTATAACAACATACAAAAGTAAATACGGGAATATAGAAATGAGACAAAACGTGTATCTAACATTAGAAAATGAAAAATGGGTTATTCTGTGGGATTACAACTTCTGATTAAGCAAGTATATGATTGATTTATGTAGTATAAACTTGTATACTTGTATCTACCATACTAGTATATAATGGAGTGTTGATCATGATTACTCAAAATAATCGCACTAAAGAATCCTCAAGAGAGAAAGTGTACAAGATTATCAAAAATAATATTATGAATGGAGATATTCCTCCTGGTACGAAATTATCGGAAAAAGAAATGTCTGAACAGTTAGATGTTAGTCGTACACCTGTTAGAGAAGCATTTTTACAATTGAACCAAGAAGGTCTATTAGGAGTTTTTCCGCAAGTAGGAACGATTGTTACTAAGATTGATTTGAAGGTTGTGGAGGAAGGAAGATTTGTAAGAGAGAATATCGAAAGAGCAATTGTTCGTGAGGCTGCAATGAAGTTAGATGCAGAGTCATTGTTACAGCTTGAGACAAATGTAACATTGCAAGAATTTTCTTTAGGAAAAGGGTCGTTTCAAAAATTGTATGAGTTGGATGATGAATTTCATCGGATTATGTATCATGGATGTGATAAGTATCGTACATGGGAAATGGTAAAGCAAATGAATGTGCAGTTTGATCGATTAAGAATCTTCAGACTTGCAGTGAACCATCAATGGGACATTATTGTCGCTCAACATAAAGAAATATTTCATGCAATTACAAATAATGATCCAGATTTAGCTGAAAAATTAATCGAGGAACATCTACGATTAGTGAATATTGAGAAAAAAGCATTACTAAATGATAATCCATCATATTTCGCATAACAGAAAGGTAGGAGTTTTATGAATACACAATCAAATATGTATAAAATGTGGTTACAATATCGTGAAATGCCTAACAAAATAAACAAAGAAACGTACGGAGAAATTGCGGTTATAGGTAATTCTCCGATTCAAGAATCAATAAAAGAAGAATTGACTAGAGCATTTGAACAAATGTATCAATGGACACCAGTATTTACCGAAAATCTTAATGCACAAATTGTAATCGCTATCAATGATAAATTGAATGACCTATTGTCGAAAAATCACAAAGATCAAGTAGAACATTTATTAGACGAAGGATATATAATTGCTTCTGAAAATAATCAAGTAATCATTACGGGAAAATCATCTGTGGCATTATTATATGGCGTATTTCATTTTTTGAAAGATTTACAAATAGGGAAGGATATATATACACTAAATATTACGAATCAACCAAAAAATAGCCTTCGAATGATCAATCAGTGGGATAACCTTGATGGAACAATAGAGCGAGGATATTCAGGTAATTCTATATTTTACGAAAATGGAAAAATTGTTAAAGATAAGTCGCGAATAAAAGACTATGCAAGATATCTAGCATCTGTTGGTATCAATGCTATTGCAATTAATAATGTGAATGTATGGGAAGAAGAAACATTTTTTATTACAAAGAAATATTTACCTGAAATAAAAGAAATTGCACAAATTTTTACTTCATATGGGTTGAAAACATATATAAGTATAAATTTTGCTAGTCCAATAGCAATTGGCGGATTACATACAGCAGACCCAATGGATGAACAAGTAAAAGAATGGTGGAAAAAATGTGTCAAAGAAATTTATGATTATATACCTAATTTTGGTGGCTTTTTGGTGAAAGCGGATTCGGAACATAGACCGGGACCATTTACATATAATCGTGATCATAAAGATGGTGCAAATATGTTGGCTGAAGCGTTAGCGCCATTTGGTGGAAAAGTTATTTGGAGATGCTTTGTATATAATTGTGTGCAAGATTGGCGTGATCGTACTACAGATAGAGCGCGAGCAGCATATGATCACTTTAAACCATTGGACGGGCTATTTCATGAAAATGTTATATTACAAATTAAAAATGGACCTATGGATTTTCAAGTAAGAGAACCAGTCTCACCATTACTTGGTGCAATGCATCAAACAAATCAGATGGTTGAGTTTCAAATTGCACAAGAATATACCGGTCAACAAATAGACTTGTGTTACCTTATTCCACAGTGGAAAGACGTATTGTCTTTTGATACTTACGTGAAAGGAGAAGGGAGCACAATTGAAAAAATTGTAGCAGGTCAAATTCACCCATATCGATATAGCGGTATTGCTGCTGTTTCGAATATTGGGAATGATGAGAATTGGACAGGAAATACTTTAGCGCAAGCGAATTTATATGGATATGGAAGATTAATATGGGATCCTTCATTAGAAGCAGAAGAGATTGCATGTGAGTGGATTGCTTTAACATTTGATAGCAGTAAAGAAATAAAGAATACGGTTAGTTCTATGTTGATGGATTCATTGTCGATTTATGAGAATTATACTGCACCACTTGGCGTTGGGTGGATGGTTACTCCACATTATCATTATGGTCCGAATATTGATGGATATGAATATTCACGGTGGGGAACGTATCATTTTGCTGACCGTAATGGAATAGGTGTAGATCGCACGCAAGCAACTGGTACAAGCTATAC